>NZ_JABAIW010000022.1:0-72515 GCF_014231265.1 Clostridium sp. DJ247
GCTCTCTGCTTAAAACACGAACTTTAGACTGATTAAAAGTTTTTAACGTGCCGAAGTTTGGCAGCATATTCGGTCGTGTAAGTTAAATTTCGGGCATGATTATCTATATAAAACTACATTAAAAAGTTTGGCATTATCCTTATAATTATAAGTTTGCTGAGGGTGATATTTCCTCTGCAACACTTTTATCAGTTATAACCTTTTTTACTGTTTTCTTTTCTTCATTCTCATGTAATAATTCCCATATTTTATGACTTATCCAGTTAAAATTAGTAGTTGTTCTAATATCACCAAGCTTCCTTGGTCTAGGCAAGTTCACCTCCACAATTTCCTTAATTCTACCTGGGTTTGCTGACATAACAGCTATTCTATCTCCAAGAAATACTGCTTCCTCTATACTATGAGTTATAAAAACTATAGTTTTGTTAGTCTTTTCCCAGATTCGAAGAAGCTCATCCTGAAGTGTTTCTCTTGTTTGTGCATCAACAGCTGCAAAAGGTTCATCCATTAAAAGAACTTCCGGGTCATAAGCCAAAGCTCTAGCTATAGCAACCCTTTGCCTCATACCGCCAGATAGTTCATAAGAATATCTATCTTCAAATCCTTTAAGACCTACTAACTCAATAAACTTTTGGCTTATTTCTCTTCGCTCTTTTTTAGGAATTTTTTTTATTTCCAATCCATATTCAATATTTTGACGAACAGTTCTCCAAGGAAACAATGCATAACCTTGCATAACTATGCCACGATCTAATGCCGGGCCTTTAATTACTTTTCCGTCCATGTATATTTCACCAGAGTCTGCACGTCCTAACCCTGCAAGAATATCAAGAAATGTGGATTTCCCGCATCCACTTGGACCAACTATCGTTAAAAATTCACCAGCATGTATTTCAAGATTAAAATCTTTAAGTGCTATAAACTCTTCTGCTTTGTTGTTGCCTTTACGTTTTACATGATAAGAACGATTAATATTTTTAGCCACAATTTTTACCTGTGCCTCATCCTTATCCAATATGATATTTTCTTTTTTAACTGTATTTTTTCTACTCATATTAA
Source organism: Clostridium sp. DJ247 (assembly GCF_014231265.1). Lineage (NCBI taxonomy): Bacteria > Bacillati > Bacillota > Clostridia > Eubacteriales > Clostridiaceae > Clostridium > Clostridium sp. DJ247. The sequence goes on from NZ_JABAIW010000022.1 coordinate 1,060, forward strand.
CCCCTCCTTAACTTAAACTGCAATATCCTCTTTCCAAGTAATGACTCTACGCTCTATAAAATTTATAATTTTAGTTAAAGCTATTCCAAGTACAGCAATAGTGAAGGCCGCTGCAAACAATCTAGATATCTGGTAATTATTCTGTGCATTTAAAACTAACCATCCTAGACCTGCACTTGCACCTATCATTTCAGCTGCTACAAGCATCAAAAATGAACTACCTACACTAGATCTAATTCCACTAAATATCATACTAGCTGACCCAGGCAGTACAACCTTCCAGAAAAGAAAGAGCTTAGGAGTAGACATAGCCCTAGCTGCTTTTACCAATAATGGGTCAATGCTTTTAACACCATTTATTGTACTAAAAAGTATAGGCCATACAGAAACCCAGAAAATAATAGCTACTTTTGCAACTTCTCCTATTCCAAAGAACAGAATAAAGATTGGAAGAAGTGAAAAAGGATTTACCTGTGCAAGTACCTGAAGAAGTGGGTCAATAAGTTCTTCTAAAACTTTAAACCATCCTCCAAGTAAAAAACCAAGAGGAATACCAATTACTGCAGCAAGAGCAAAGCCTTCCATAGCTCTTGATAAGCTTGCTTTTACATGAGTAAATAATTCACCCGTTGATGCTAGCTTTACCAATGTAGTCAAGATATCTGATATTGATGGTATGAATTGACTATTTATTATACCAGCACTAGGGAGTATCTGCCACAGTGCGAAAAAAATTATTAATGCTATAGATTTTCTAAAACCTACGTTTATCTTTCCTGCTAAAGTTAATTCTTGTTTTCTTGCCATATATATGTCCTCCTTTTTTATGATTAAAAGTATAATTTTTGCAATAAACAAATTATATTCGGTGGAGCATTTAAAAACTCCACCATATAAACAATTCAAGCTTATTAATTATCTTTATTTCTCATTTTTGTCCTCAAAATCATGAGTTACAAGATTAGAAGCAGTAATTTTATCTTTAGGTATTACATTATTCTTCTCTAAATCTTCAATCCATGGTTTTACTAAACTTTCATCAATTTTAGTGCTGGTAGCATAGTAATGGTAGCCAGTTACAGGTTGATGTATAGCTTCTTCTGTTAACTTAGCAGCTTCTATATAATTGGCATTTGCCCATGTTCCTGCTTTTGCCATAGCTCTTGTAAATCTTTTAACAACATCAGGATTTTTCTTTGCAAAATCTTCACTTACAACGTAGAATGATAATCCTGCAGATGCACCAAGATTAGCTTCAGATGTATCTACAATTTTCACTGCACCTGAATCTTGCATTGCTTTATAGTATGGAGGATGAACCCCTGCCACATCTACTAACCCTTGACTTAAAGCCTGTACTGCCTGAACATCTGGCATACTAACCCATTCAACTCTATCTCTTGGAATACCATATTTGTCTAATATTTTGTTAGCAAGGAAGTCTGCACAAATATTGTTAGTAATTGTAGAAAATTTAAGCTTTTGACCTTTTTTATAGTTTTTTAAATCTTCAACAGATTTGATACCACTCTTAGGATTTACAAACCACCACATATGACGGAATTTAGGATCAATTTCTGGGCCAGGTTCTATTCCAGCTGGCGAAATACCTACTAATGGAGCACCTGAAGCTTTAGCAACTGCAAATGTATTAGGATGCCAACCTCCAAAATCATTGTTACCATTTAGAATAGATGGAATCTGCTGTGTAGCTTGAGTTTCACCAGTATAAACTATTTTTAACCCTTCTTCCTTAAAGAATCCTTTCTTATCAGCAACAATCCACGGAGTTGAAGAACAATCTACTCTAGTCCATGTTTTAATGGGAATCAATCCATCTGCGTCAGCTTTTAAAGCATTTGCTGATCCACCACTTGTTGCTGCAGTATTTTTGCCGCAGCCAGTCATACCTAAAGTTGCAGCTATTGTAATTGCACTAATTAATAAAAATAATTTTTTCTGTTTTCTGTTTTTTAACATGTACAATACTCCCCCTTATATAATATAATTTTTAGTTTTAATAAAATAATGATTTATGCATTTCAAATATTTGAATTACTATTTCACTAACACTTGAGTTAATATTTCTCTCCTTTCTCTTTAATATTTCTGCTTATTTTTCACAACCCTCACTTTCTATATGATTCCAAACTAAAACTTTAACTAACACTTATTAAAAAACATCTAAATGTTATCTTTTAACTGGAAACATATGTATTTCAATAAGTAAAGTTGTTAATTTAGAAACCCATACAAATAAAATTTTGTATAAAAAAGCTAAGTTCCCAAATTTAAAAAGAAACTTAGCCTCCAGTATATCTGGTCAACTTAGCATGATTTTTGATTATTCCAATATATTTTAAAAATATAATTATATAAGTATAGAAACTTATACTTTAAATTTTTTCAAACTCAGTGAATTTAATAAAACAGATATTGAACTTAAGGACATTGTTACAGCTCCAACAACAGGATTTAAATATCCTAAAACAGCAATAGGTATTCCTATTAAATTATAAATAAAAGCCCAAAATAAGTTTTGTTTAATCTTTCTCAATGTTTTTTGAGATAACTTTATTGCAGATACTAATGATGTTAAATCATCCCTTAATATAACAATATCTGCAGTTTCAATTGCAACATCTGTACCTGTGCTCATAGCAAATCCTACATCAGCAGTGGCAAGGGCTGGCGCATCATTTATACCATCACCTACCATAGCTACAATTTTTCCTTCTTTTTTTAACTTAGAGATTTCTTGTGCTTTATTTTCTGGTTGTACCTCAGCTATAACATTTTTTATTCCAACTGCTTTTGCTACTGACAAAGCAGTTTTCTCATTGTCACCAGTTAGCATGTAAACCTCTATTCCCATATTTTCTAATGCACTAATAACTTCTTTAGAATTTTTTTTAATGGTATCAGATAGTGCAATGACTCCAACTAATGAACTATTAACAGCCACTAAAATCACTGTTTTACTATTTTCCTGAAGAGAATTCAATGTTTCAATTGACTTTGTTACATCAATTGAATTTTGCTCTAAAAATTTTTTTGTTCCAATTAACACTGTTTTATCTTCAATAACCGCATGTACTCCGTTACCAGGAATTGCTTCAAATTTATCTGGATCTCCAATATCTGAACCAAACTTTTCTTTTCCTAATTCATATATTGCTGCTCCCAATGGATGTTCTGAATTTTTCTCAGCTATAGCAGAAAGAATCAGCAGACTATCCTCATCATACAGGCTTTTTTCCTCATCAAATATAATAATATCTGTAACTTTATGTTTTCCAGTTGTTATAGTACCTGTCTTATCTAGAATCATTGCATTTATCTTACATGCTCTTTCTAGTTCCTCTCCATTCTTAATTAATATTCCGTTTTGTGCACCCTTTCCCATACCAACCATTATTGCAGCTGGTGTCGCAAGCCCTAAGGCACAAGGACAAGAGACTACAAGCACTGAAACAGCATAAATAATAGGTTTATCTATAATAAAAATCTGGTGATTATAGATAAAGAAAAACCATATTATGAATGTAGCTGCAGCTACCAATAAAACAATAGGAATAAATACCCCAGATACTTTATCTGCTATTTTTTGTATAGGAGCCTTACCTTCTTGGGCTCTTTCAATCATTTTGATTATACTTGCAAACATAGTATCATTTTCTACCTTAGTAGCCTTAAACTTAAATGCTCCAAATTTATTAAGTGAAGCCCCTGTGACAAAGTCTTTCTCTTTCTTTTCTATTGGTATGCTTTCTCCTGTAATCATGGATTCATCAATAGTTGAAAAACCTTCTATAATTACTCCATCAACAGGTATTCTCTCTCCTGGTTTTACAATAACAATATCACCAACTAACACTTCATCAATAGGAATATCTTTTTCTACACCGTCTCTTAAAACTTTTGCAGTTTTGGGTCTAAGCTGCATTAAGCTTTGTATAGCTCTCGAAGTTTTCCCTCTGGCAATAGATTCTAAATATTTACCTAATAATACAAGAGTAATAATAGTAGCAGAAGCTTCAAAATAAATATTTTTCATTCCAAATATATAGCTATAAGGTTCCACCAAGGAAACATATACACTATAGAAGTAAGCAGCAGTAGTTCCTATAACTACTAATAAATCCATAGTAGCACTTTTGGCCTTTAGAGCATAAAAAGAACTTTTGTAAAATTTAAAACCAATTATAAACTGAACTGGGGTAGCTAGTGCCATCTGTAGTCTCCAATCATGAAGTCCACTAGCTTTATATCTTAAGTATTGAATAAAGTTACCCCATTGAGTTTCTGTGTTTGGATCATAAGTATCATGACAAAATCCCAAACCACCCAAAACCATTGCTAAAATTAAAGGAAAAGTTAAAATAATAGCTACTATAAGAGTATTTCTTAATTTATTTCTTTGAATTTCACTTATTGTTAAAGCTTTTTTTACATTTTTTAATTTACTTTCATCAGTATAAAAACCCAATGACTCAATCTTTTTCTTTAAATCATCTAATTTTATTTTTTCGTTATCATATTCTAAGTTTGCTTTTTCCGTTGCAAAATTCACAGTGACTCCACTAACACCCTCAACTTTTTCCAATGTTGATTCAATTGTGAGAGAACATAGTGTACATGTCATACCATACACTTTAAGTGAAATACTTTCAGTCATTATTTCACACCCTTTTTAAAGTTAAATATCTGCTAAACTCTACCTACAACCTCTGGAACTTACCAAAGGTCGTAGATAAAGCCACCTGCAGGTATAATACTATTTTGTAATTTTAACAAATGTTAACTTTGCTTAATATAGTGAAATGGTTCTTTTTCAAACCATTCTTTTTTATAAGGCAGTTTTGTATTTTCTGCAATATTTTTATTGAACATAGTATTCTTAAATAATCTATTCAATCTTCTTGCGATTTCAAAGGAACCTGAATATCCTAAATAGTTGTAGGTTGGTCCAAATAAAGGTAATACAGGAATACCCTGTTTAGCTACCATACTATTACCACCCGAATGTCCTATAATTACGTCAGGTTTGTCTCTTTCTATAAGGTTAGCTAGTTCAAAAGGCTGACCTGTAGCAGCATTGAATGTAGTTCTCTCTTTATCTGGCAATACCTCTAATAATGGATCTGCGAACTCATCATAATGGAATCCTTTCATACCAAGAACTTTTATGCCAAGATCTATAAGTAGTTCTGCAGTAGATAATATTCTTATTTCTCCCCCAGCAAGATATGCTGTCTTACCCTTTAATGTCTGTCTATAAGGTTCTAAGGCTTCATTTAACTCTCTATTTTCTTTTTCAATTAATTTTTCTGCTTCTTTTTCAAGCCCAAAGTAAGCAGCAATATCCTTAATCCAAATATCAGTATTTTTTCTACCTATAGGAATTGTCTTTAATACAAATGGAATACCATAAATTTCTTCTATATGTTTTATAAAGTAATCATCATGCGTAGCACAAATACTTACATTTAATGCTGCTTCTGATACATGTTTAAAGGTTTCTGGTTCAGCATAACATGGTAAAAATCTCACCTTAAGTCCTAGTGCGTTTAGCAGCCTCTCAAGCTCAACTTCATCAGGTCTGCTCATTGAAGAAACATTTAGAACATTAACTGTACGACTTAATCTATATTTTTCCTTTAGCTGCTCCAATTCATCTTCATATACTCTTTCTTCTCTTTCTGGGTCCTTTACAAGTTTCTTTAATATACCATGATAAACAGAATCATATGCTGTGGCCATAATTTTAGTTCTAAAACCCTCACAATGAACAGGTACTAAGGTAGCTGATACTTCATTTTGAAGCTGTAATAAAACAGACTCCACATCATCACCTATTAATGCAGGTACACATGCATTAGCTACTATAATTGCATCTGGTCTAAATTCTTTATCTGCATATAACACTGTTTCTCTCAGCTTATTTTCTCCACCATTTATAACATCATGTTCGTCTAAATTAGTATTTAACCATATTAATCCATTGGCATTAGGATCCCTAAGCTGCTTAAAGGTTTTGCTTGTGCCTAGAGTTCCTATACTAGAAGCACCGCAACCTATTGGTCCATGCATTATAATAACTGAATTACGAAGAGTATTAATAATTGCAAGACTTAAGGTAAATTGACAGCCTTGAGTTTGTCCAAAACTTCTTTCATATCCATTGAGACATCCTTTTTTGGCACAATCTTGTAGGAAACTGCAGCTACCTCCAAAAGCATTAATGGCTTTTAATCTATCTTCACGAACGGGTGCTTTTTCATTATTTATATAATTCATATTTTCCCTCCTATATTTCTTATACTTTACTAAAAGATGTTAATCTTTTAGCCCCCTATCTACCACTTACGTGTATACTTATTAAATCTTCCACTAAGTTTAATCCACCATAAAAACCAGCATAAGCCCTGCTTAGTACAGATCTGTTAGTTACAGGGAAAGAAACCGTTAGAAGTGGATAACCAAATTCTTGTGCAACATCTCTCTCAAAAGCACTTCCTATTATTACTGCTGCCCCTAAAGAGTCATAATATTTACTACCATTATTTTGAGGCCATATATCTTTTAAATATTTTCTTACTGCTGAAGTATCTGTATCAAAGAAAACTTTAGGTTTAAGCCCTGATGCATAATTTTCAAATCTTGATAACAATATCTGTTCTTGAGATTCAGTTAAAAAATCTGTAATAACAGCAAGTGAAGGCAACCAACCTAATTCATCTGATATAAATTTGCTTACTGCTGGTACATAATTTGAATCACCGACTACAATTCCATAACGTTGAAAATCAATGTCATTAAATATATCAGATATTCTTTCAAAATAGTCGTAGTATATTTCTTTTTCCTTTTTTATAACATTCTCTATAGTTTCTTCTTTAACATCTAATGCCTTTCCTACAATACGTAAAAACTCTGCAGTTTGTCTTGCCCCTATTGGTATTGAAGTGGAAATAAAAGGTGTCTTATGTATTTCTTCAAAAACCTTAGCAGGCTTAATTCCATAAATATCTGAAACTATTATATTTAGTCTTGCATCACCCGCATTTTTAAGATCTTCTAAAGTTTCCTCTTCTCCAAAGAAAGTATTAGCTTTAAACCCAAGCTTACTTAAAAGTCTTTTTAATTCTCTCAAATTACCTTTATAAAAAGCATCTTGACCTGGTACTAAACCAAATATATTTACTACATCTTGTTTCTTTTCCTCTTTTTTTATAACAAATTCTTTAAACAATGCTTCTAGAAGCAAATCATAGCCTGTATAAGAGTTACCTTTGAATCCACCTGTTTCTACATTTAAAACAGGCTTTTCACTATTAGCAAATTCACCAGTAACACTTTTAGTATCATCACCTATCATTTCCACCATACAACCTGTTACTACCACATATAAATCACCATCCATTATTTCAAGGGTAGTTTGTATTTGCTCCTTTAATCTTTTCTCACCACCAAATACTATATGTTTTTCTATAACATTAGAACTTGGTAATGACATACCTGAAGCGTATCCGCTTCCAAAATGACCTGCTCCTGGGCTTATTGCATTTGAAAGATTACTACCACAACCTGGTGCTGCATGAATTATAGGAATAGTTCGATGTAATGCACGAATTGTACCTAAAGCCCCTCCTAAAGCACATGTATACCTGGGTCTATCAACAAATTTGCTCATGTTATCCCCCTACCTAATTAATAAAATTCTTAATATAAACAAAATAGACTTAGAATATCTCACTGAGTTAACATTGAGAAATCTAAGTCTCCAGTATTTCTGGTCAACTATAAATTCGTTTCCTTTACATCTTTTGACACAAAAACTACATTAGCATTCGCTCTTAACAATTCTACTGCTTTTTCTATACCTTTATTGATTGGCTCATACATTTGAAATATTTGTATCCCTTTTTCTACTAATTTTTTTGTAGGTTCAAAACCTACTCTAAAGGTTAATACAGCATCACATTCCTTTATCTTTTCTATAATTCTTAGAATTTTATCCTCATGCTCATCACATTCTTCTACTCCATTACAATATTTATCTATAGATCTTTTTTCTACAAATTTGATTTCACCATTTATATAATCATAAATGTAAAATTCCGATGCATGACCAAAATGTTGATCTATATTTATACCTGATTTACTTGATATAGCAAACCTATATGCTTTTTTATCATCCTTAATACTCTCTTCTTTATTATTTTCAATTCTCTCTATATCTTTTTCTTTTAATTTATTTATACTTCCGCACCCTTTACTTCCACAACCATTACTTTCGCAACCTTTATCCCTAAAGTCTGCAGAAATATCCTGTGACAAAATACCTATAGCATCAGCTCTACACTGTTTACAGTGATACATTTGTCTTAGATCTAGTTGGCATTTTTTTCTCATTTCATTTAATTCAGCATTACTAACACTAGATAGATTTGCAAATACACTACCTTCTACAGGTATCATTCTCATTATATTAGTAACATAAGCTCCACATTCCTTAACCTTTTTAACTATGTCTGGAATATGCTGGTCATTAATACCTTTAATCATTACAATATTAACTTTACAAATAACTCCCTTAGAAGTTAAATATTTAAGTCCAGATAATTGATTATTTAAAAGTGTAGCTCCTGCTTCTTCTCCTGTAAGGTTATTTCCCAAGTAGTTAATCCATTTATAAATTTTGCCACCTATTTTAGAATCAACTGCATTTATAGTTATTGTTACATGGGAAACTCCTAACTCCACTAGTTCCTTAGCATAAAAAGGTAACATTAATCCATTAGTAGATAAACAGAAGGTTGTTTCTTGAGATTCTTCTCTAATTAGCTCAATAGATTTTTTAACTTCATCAAAATTAGCTAAAGGATCTCCCGGCCCCGCTATGCCAAGAACTGTTAAATTATTTATTTTGCTCTTTACTAATTTAAATTTTTCAAGTGCTTCCTCTGGTGTTAAAACCTCACTTGTTACACCAGGTCTACTTTCATTTACACAATCATATTTTCTACTACAAAAATTGCAGCTAACATTACATTTTGGTGCTACTGGTATATGCATTCTAGCATATTGATGAGCTCCTTGGTTATAGCAAGGGTGTGAGGCTGTTTTTTCTTGAATATTTTTTAGTTCATATTGATTTACTGACATTATATTCATCTCCTATACCTACTTCATATAATTATTCTTTAAATTAATGACCTTATATCATAATTATGAAAGCTATTAAATTAGTTATCTTTTTAGATAAAATAAAAAAGACCAAAGCTATCCACTGTAAAACAGTTTACTAGTCTTCAGTCTTTCTGATCAACTAATGTAAAATCATAAAATATAATATTGCAACTAACAAGTTATTTTTAAAAATCTTTATTACCAAATGGCTTTCATATCTACAGTTAAGGATTTTTCATAAAAATAAAAAGCTATCTTTCTCTAAATAAGAAAAATAGCTTTCATTAACAAAATTTATTCCATAAAACTACTATTTTTCTTATCTACCAGATTAGTAAAAACTATTCTGCAGGAATTGACACCGCTACACCTAATAATAGGTACCGGTTGTCGGGCTTCATAGGGCCAGTCCCTCCACCGCTCTTGATAAGAACAATCATATTTAATTTTTATAAAAAACTAAAACGCTTAATAAGATATAGTAAATATATACTTTATATAAATAATACTAAATATGTTATTCCATGTCAATACCCAAAATATTTAAATAAGTTTTTTATTAACTATTGTGCCTTCCATAAATAACTTCTTTTTTTTATAATGTTGCATAAGAAGATATCTCCTGTGCTACATTCTTTGAATTTTGTACGGTTTTTTTAGTTTCTTTGGAATCATCTTGAAGCAACTCCCATATTTTATGTCTCAACAAACTGAAATCTGTAGATGATCTTAAATCTCCGTTATCTCTAGGTCTTGGCAAATTAATATCAATAATTTCTTTAACAGTACCTGGATTCCTTGTCATTACAGCTACTCTATCCGATAAAAAAACTGCTTCTTCAATACTATGGGTAACAAATATTATAGTTTTATTTGTCTTCTCCCATATTCTAAGCAATTCTACATGCAGAGACTCCCTTGTCTGAGCATCAACAGCAGCAAAAGGTTCATCCATAAGCAGTACTTCAGGATCATAAGCTAAAGCCCTAGCAATAGCTATTCTTTGCCTCATGCCACCAGACAGTTCATGAGGATATCTTGACTCAAAGCCTTTTAAACCTACCAATTCAATATATTTTTTGCTTATTTCTGCTCTATCTTTTTTTTATCCTTTTTATTTCTAATCCAAATTCAACATTTTTCTGGACCGTTCTCCAAGGAAAAAGAGCATAACCTTGCATTACTATACCACGGTCTAGTGCAGGACCTTTTACAAGCTTCCCATCAATATAAATTTCACCGGTATTTTTTGTAACCAAGCCAGAGGCTATATCTAAAAAAGTTGATTTTCCACATCCGCTTGGACCAACAATTGAAATAAATTCCCCATTTCTCACATTAAGATTAAAATCTTTAACAGCTACAAATTCTTCCTTTTTTGCTAATTTAGAGTTTTTTAAGTTATATACAAGCCCTACATTTTTTGCAACAATTTTATCTTTTACACCTTTATTTTCTTTAGAAGTCAAACCCACATCTAATATACTTTCATAACTCATAAATATGATATCCTCCTTTTTTTAAATTTGAAGTTCTTATTTCTGAGCAAATAGTTCTGTACTTAAATATCTTTCACCAGTGTCTGGAAGTATAACTACAATTTTTTTATCTTTATTTTCTGTTCTTTTAGCTATTTGCAGCGCCGCAAAAGCAGCAGCACCAGAAGAAATTCCCACTAAAATCCCTTCTTCACTAGCAAGTCTTCTAGCTGCTTCAAAAGCTTCTTCATTTTTTACTTTAAAAATCTCATCTATTATTTCTATATTTAGTACATCTGGTATAAAACCTGCTCCTATTCCTTGGATTTTATGCGGTGCTGGATTTCCTCCTGACAACACAGGCGAATCAAAAGGTTCCACTGCAACAACTTTAACATCACCTTTTTTCTGTTTGATTGCTTCCCCAATACCTGTAATTGTTCCTCCAGTACCAACACCACTAACTAATATATCTATATTTCCATCTGTATCCCTCCAAATTTCTTCTGCAGTAGTAGCTCTGTGTATTTCGGGATTAGCAGGGTTTTTAAATTGCTGTGGTATAAATGAATTTTCTATTTTTGTTGCTAGCTCTTCTGCTTTACGTATAGCTCCTCTCATTCCTTCTGCGCCTGGAGTTAAAACCAATTCAGCATTGTAGGATTTTAACAAATTACGTCTTTCTAAACTCATTGTATCAGGCATAGTAAGGATGAGCTTATAACCTTTAGCTGCTGCAACAAAAGCTAAGGCTATACCAGTATTCCCACTAGTTGGCTCAATAATCACTGTATCTTTATTTATCAACCCTTTGTCTTCTGCATCCTTAAGCATTACATATCCAATTCTATCCTTAACACTACCTGCTGGGTTAAAATATTCCAGTTTAGCTATTACATCTCCCTCAGCTGCAGAAGCAAATTTATTTAATTTTACTAAAGGTGTATTTCCTATTAATTCAGTTATATTATTTAATATTTTAGACATAATCTTTCCCTCCTAAAATTTTCTTTTGACTATAGCAACCTATTGGAAATCCTCTAAAACTACGGAATATATATCTTCTGTTAAACGTAGAGCTCCCTCATAGCCAACATAAGAGCGACTTAATACCATTCTATCACTTATTGGGGTTGATACAGAAAGCTGATATGCTTTAAGCTCTCTACCCATAGCTCTATCCCAAGCACTTCCAATAATTAAAGGTCTACTTCTAAATTTCATACTCTTTAATCTTTCACGAATATCTCCTCCATCATTTGTAAATATTACTTCTGCAGTTATGTTATCTACAAACTTTTTAAATTCTTCTGATATATTCTGACGATATTCTTCTGATGCGTTATCTGTAATAAACTGTGTTTCTGGCAACAATCCTAAATCATTTATTAAAAATCTTGAAATCCCTAGAGAATAAATGCTGTCTGCTATGGTTGTAAACCGTATTGGCATTAAACGAGTTTCTAACAATACATCTGATGCTCTTTCTATATAATAATAATACCTGTTTTCCTGTTTTTTAATTACTTCGTCTACAACAGTTTCTTTTATACCTGCAAACTCTGCAACAGTTTTTAAAAACTTAGAAGTTTCCGTAGGACCTATAGGAAGAACTGGATAATGCAGATAGGGAGTGCCAAACTTTTCTTTTAAATGAATAACATTTTTAAGCCCAACCCAAGGTGATATAAGTAAATTAAATTCAGCTTTTGGCACTTTGTTTAATTCTTCTATTCCACCTTCAGGTCCAAATATAATATTAGGTTTTAGACCTATAGAAGAAATTAATTCCTTTATTTTTTCTATATCACCAGCCCAAAAAGTATTTTGATATGGTACCACAGACCAGATGTTCACTAGACCCTTTTCTATGCCTTGTTGTGGCTTTAAATATTGATCAATAATAGCATCTAAAACTAATTCATGCCCCTCTAAGTTACTACCCTTAAATCCACCTGTTTCAACATAAACCACAGGATTACCTTGTTTTTGAAAATTTCTCACCACTTCACCTACATCATCTCCAACGATATCTGATGTACATCCTGTTAAAACTACGAACAAATCTCCATCCATTACTTGTAAAGTGTTTGAAATGACTTTACGTAATTGTTCTGTTCCTCCAAATACAACCTCTTTTTCTGAAAAATTAGTACATGGTATTGAATGTCCACCAGCATAACCTGAACCCTGGCATCCATTTTGCAATCCTAAAGTAGTCCATAATTTTGCTCCACACCCTGGTCCTGCATGCAATATAGGTATTGCTCTATTAATAGCTAACACTGATTCATAAGCTCCAAGAGTACATACGTGTCTCGCTTGTTCAACTACGTTTGCCATTATCTCGCCTCGCTTTCTAAAAACTCAAATGCATCTTGCTCAAGCCACCATTTTGTATATGGAAGTTTTATTCTTTTAGAAAGATTACGAGCAAGACTTCTGTTGCTTAGTGCATCAATGATTCTATACCCAAAGTCTATAGTACCCTGATATCCAAAAGCACTATATTCGTCCATTACCATAATTGTAGGAATACCCATTTTAGTTGGCCAAACAGATGAACCTGGATGTCTTCCTATATATAAGTCAGGTTTTAACTTGTTTAATAAATTTAATACTTCATGGTTTTGTTGATCACTAACACTTATAGGTATATCTCTTTCTTTTTTTGATAACTCTAATGTGGCCTCTGGACAACTACCGTGATCATATTTCGAATCATAATGCCATGATATACCCCATATAACCTCAAGCCCAAATTCTTCCAAAAGCCTAATGTAGTTATGAGAGAAACTAGGGCCCATCCCTACTACTACTTTTTTTCCTTTAAGTTTTTCTCGTATTTCTGATAACTCGGGAGCTATACGTTCCTTTTCTTCTTTTATATATTCTTCAACTTCTTTTTCTTTTCCAACAACCTCTCCTAATGTTCTAAGCCAGCTGTCCATACCAGCAATTCCATGAGGCTGCAAAGATTTCACATAAGGAACTCCATATTTTTGTTCTAATCCATTACCGAAGTAACCTCCTAAAGTACTACATATGCTTATAGTAGCTGCGGCTTCAGACATCCTTGATATTTCCTCAATTGTACTAAATGGTATTCCAAACTGTGGTACAAGACCCAAGCAAGCAAAAATTTCAGTTATAGTATCTCTAGCACTTCCATTAAAATTAATCATATTTACTAATTCTGGACGTTTTTTTTCAGGTGCCTTTACTATACGTGTTAACACAGCATGAAATGCTGCATCAAAACCTGAAGCCCAAATTTGAGATCTAAATCCTTCACAGAAAACTGGTACTACTGGAATACCTATCTCTTTTTCTACCTCTTGTAAGATACTCTCAACATCATCACCAATAATACCTGAGGCGCAGGAGGTAGTTACAAATATAGCCTTAGGATTAAATCTCTTATAAGCTTCTCTTACTCCTTCCTTAAGCTTTTCAGATCCACCAAAAACAGTGCTACCTTCTGTCATATTAGTGTTAACAACCTTAACATTATCATGTTCCCAATTTCTAATATTTTCTCCCCATTGATAATTAGTATTTTCTCCTATAACATCAGCAGCACATCCAATGGGAGCATGATTTACAATAGCTGCATCTACTATGCGGGATAAATATCCTTGTGCACAACCCGAACTACAATTGGTGGTCTGACTAAAGCATCTCTTCCCATTTTTTAAACAACCTTCTTTAGATTGTTGTACTAAATCTTTTATAGTGCCTTTGTATCCAACAATTGATTTAAGTCTATTTTCTCTAATAGGTGCTTCCGCACGCTGCAAATTAATTGTCATTCTTTTTCCCCCTATTTTTATATATTTTATAAAATAAAATTTATATTCAATAAATACTTACGTAGTTTTTTATTTAAGTTCTCCAGTATAATATGGATTTAAGTCATTAGTGAATAACTCCTCTGCTTTTACTTGACCTGGAACTTCAAAGTTAGCTAATTTATTTTTTTCTGCTAACTTAATCCAAAAATCAATTTGTTCTGGTTTAATCCATTTTTGATCAGGGTATACATTTCCAGCTACATCCTTTTCACTGGCACCCTTTTAGGTTACTTTACTCTCACGCTTCATAGCCAGTATTTCTACTACGCATTGTGATTGGCTACAAGACTTCTTGGTAATTACCTTCACTGGACTTTCACCAGTTAGCATGTTCCAGCTTTGCTGGATGCACAAATAATAAAAGCTAAACTCTCACATTATGAGAATTTAGCCTCTAGTTTTCTAGTCAACTTAATCCTTAAACATTATTCAATATAAAAAACCTTCTTATAGATAAGTTACAAGAAGGTTTTAATCTCTCCTAGTTCCTCATCTTCCAAGTATATACCTGCTGGAATTAGCACCTTTGAATAAATTCAGGTTGCTGGGCATCTTAGGGCCAGTCCCTACGCCTCTCTAGATAAGAAAATAGCTAATACTTCATTACAATTGGCTACTTAAATTAAACTACTAAGCACTAGCACTTATTGCCGTAGTATAAATTTTCTCTAACAGAGTAAGTGCACCACGGTACCCAACATATGAACGGGATAGAACAACTTCATATGATGCTGGGAAACTAACTTCAACTATGGAACCTTTCAACTCCTTAGCTAAATCTCGCTCCCAAGTAGTACCAAAGATAATTGGAGGTTTATGACCAAAATCTGCTTGACGAATTTTTTGGTGAATTCTATAGGTATCTTCCTCAAATTCAACATCCGTTGAAACATCTTCTGCAATATTTTTATACTGTTCACGTATTAATTCTTTATATTCCTCAGGTGGGTTTTCTGTAATAATCTGTTTTCCTGGAATTAAACCCAATTGGTTTACTAAAAATTTAGTTAACGCAAGGTTATAAGCACTATCACTGATAACCGCAAACTTTGCCGGTAGTCCCCACCAATATTCAGCATAGAAATCTGAAAAATCTTCTAAATAACGATAATAACTGGCTTCTTCTTTTTCAATAAAACTTTCTGCCTTTACAGAATCAAGTCCAGCAAATTCAACCACCTTACGTAGGAAGGAAGTAGTTTCCTTTGCTCCAATAGGAATTACAGGAACATGCAAAAATGGTTGACCGTATTTTTCTTCTAAATGTTTAGCAGTTTGTAATCCAAGCCAAGGAGAAAGCACTAAATTAAACTGTGCCTTAGGTATATTTTTCCACTCAGATACACCCTGTGATTCCTTTCCAAAAAGGATATTTACCTTTAAACCTATACCTTCTAGAATCCTTTTTATTTCAGTAAGGTCTCCTCTCCAAAAAGTGTTGTGATATGGCAGTAAGGACCATACATTCACTGAAGCTTGCTCTCGTGGTCCATGATACTCGCCAACATACTGATCTATAATAGCTCTAGTAACCAGTTCATGTCCTGTAAAGTTATTTCCTTTAAATCCACCTGTTTCAGCAAATACTATAGGAACTCCTTTTTCCTGAAATTTACTTACTACAGCTCCTACATCATCTCCCACAATATCTGCAATACAACCCGTAAGTACCACAAATAAATCTGCATCCAAAATCTTCAAAGAAGATTCAATTAATCCGCTTAGTCGTTTTTCTCCTCCAAATACAACTTCTTCCTCTGTAGCGTTAACACTAGGTACTACCGCTCCTCCTCCATATCCACCACCTTGATAACCGTTATAAAATCCAACGTTCATAAACTGTTTATCCGCACAACCTGGACCGCAGTGGGTAATTGGAATTACTCTTGGTATTGAAGAAGCACTATGCATAGCAGCAATAGCGCAAACATAACGAACCTGTTGAATTGAATTGGTCTTTTCTATATTAATTGCATTTGTTAACATAATTTATTCACTCCTTTTGAAGTAGTATATTAATAAGCCTTAGATAGTTGTGATTCTCTTGCTAATAGGAAAGGATCTTCTTGATCTAACCACCATTTTTTATATGGGAGCTTAGTATGAGCAGCCAAATCCTGATGGAATTTTTTGTGTGCAAGAATATCCAGAATAGATTCTCCTAAATTAATAATTCCTTGATACCCTATAGCAATGTGCTCATCACCTAATGGAGCAGCTGGAATACCCAAACGTGATGCCAATGGTGCTAAACCATTATGACGAATAAGAATAAAATCTGGATTCACTCTCTGTAATAATCCATAGAACTGATACTGCTGACGATTGCTGACACTAAAAGATGGTACATCTCCGTAGTTGCCCACAAGATGAGCAAGAGAATCTTGTCGTGGATCACCACTATCATAAATTGGATCATGGTGAAATACTAATGATCCATTAACTTCAACTCCCAATTCTCTAAGTACGGCAATTAATCCGTGGGCATAAGCTGAACCAGTAGCAACATAGCCTTTTTTGCCTTTTAATAATTTGCGCAGCTCTTCTATACGTGGAGCTACTCTTGCGTGTTCTTTAGCTATATAAGCTTCTACCTGTTCTTCACGGTGAGTTACCCTACCTAACTCACGAAGCCATGCATCTGTTCCCGCAAAACCGTATGGTTGTGGTGCCTTAACTTCCGGAACACCGAATTCCTGTTCCAAGGCTGCTGCCATATATGAGGACAGAGTGTTACAAAAACCCACAGTAGCCGCTGCTTCTGAAATTTGTTCCAAGTCTTCTACAGTTGCTAGATCAATGACATAGTTAACTCTTAGTCCTAACTCTGCTAACATTGGTTTAAATATATCTGATCCCCACAGGTTAATAACATTCACCAAATCTTCTTGTTTTTTAGGATTTCTACGTGCAATTTGACGTACAATTCCATGCTGTGTTGCATCAAATCCAGTACTCCAATGTTTGGATTTAAATCCTTCACAATGTAGAGGAATAACAGGAATATTTAATTCTTTCTCAAATTTGCTTGCCACACTATCTATATCATCACCTATGATTCCAGTAGCACAGGAAGCGGCAATAAATATTGCTTTTGGATTATAACGTTCCCAAGCATCACGTATAGTCTGTTCAAGTTTCTTAATTCCTCCAAATACTATGTCACCCTCTTGTAAATTGGTACAAATTGCATGCATATTTTCTACAGGTAAATTACGCATTGCAAGACCATTACGATATATAGAGTTGTATATTACTTGACCTGCTGCACATCCTATAGGCGAATGTTGAATGAGCACTGCACCACGAACATGACCTGCTTGACATTCTACCATCTGCTCACTGCAAACTGATCCTTGGGTAAAAGGTCCCCTAAATTCGCAAAGTTTACATGATTTCTTCCCATCACCACCGCCGCAACCTCTACGAGCGTTAACCGATTCCTGTGCCAAATCTGATGCTTTACCATCCCATGCAATTATAGTGCCAAGACGCTGTTCACGGCTTTGTACTACTGGAGTATTTAGATTAATTTTCTTCTTCATTATGTGTCCTCCTTTTAAATAAATTTTTTGAAAATAAACAAAGACTAAGTTATCTCAATAAAATTAAGACAACTTAGTCTCCAGTGTTTCTGGTCAACTAAAAAATTTTATAAATTGTGCCATATTTACTTTTTCTAGAGAAAATAATTAATCATTTATAATCCCAGAACTGTATTATATGGTCATATTAACTAAATTTAAAAGGCCATCTTTCCTAAACCTAAGAAAAATAGCCTTCGTTAACGAAAAATCATTTCACAAAACTACTACTTTTCTTATCTTCCAGTATAGTACAAAATTGTACTATTTACTCTGTAGGAATTAACACCGATACATTTAAAGTAAATATAAATGCCGGTTGTTGGGTTTCATAGGGCCAGTCCCTCCGCCTCTCTTGATAAGAATATACATATTAAGTTTACAAAAACTTCTAATAATTATACGTGCTGTATAACATATAATTATTATATTGGAAACATTTATCCCTGTCAATACCTAAAAAATAAGTTTTATCCATTACACCTAACTTTTCCCTATATCCTTTTTTACCTTAATCTAACTTTGTAATAGTATTTTCAACCTACTTTTCCCAAGTTGGTCTGCCTTTATAATTGCCTGCTCAATTAAGTTACTATTTACTTCAAAATTTATCTTGTCCAATTCCTCTGCTGCTATATTTACTCCGTTAGCAACATTAGCAATTTTTTCAGGTACTGAATCCTTTATTCCTAACTGTTCTAGCGTAACGGGAAGATTTAATAAGTTAAGAAAATCAATAAGCTCTTCTATTTCTTTTTGTAGCTTACCCTCTAATATAAACTGAACAATTAACCCGAATATTACTTTTTCTCCGTGAAGACTTTCGTGGGTTTCTGGAATAGCTGTTAAGCTGTTATGAATTGCATGAGCTATTGCGGCTCTATGATTTCCTCCATTAATACTTCCAACAAGATCAGCCAGTATTATAATAGCATCTATTACTTCGCTTACTTCTTTGTTTACATGATTTTTTTCTATTTCCTTTGCAGCTGATACTGAACTATTATGCAATATATCAAGTGCAAGCTTTGCAGTCTGCAAACCAATTCTCAGCGAAATATCATTATTTCCTTCTATAGAATTAGGAGCTGCTTCATACCATTTTACTATAGTATCACCTATACCAGCGTTAAGGTATCTTACTGGTGCATTAGCAATTATTCTAGTATCCGCTAAAACAAGCTTGGGGGATGTATTAAGTATATTAAAATCAGTAACTTTTCCACTTTCATCATATAAGCTTGCAAGAGCCGCTATTTGAGCTATTGCATTGACATTGATAGGTAGTCTTATCTTATTAAGGTAGCTTATGAGTTCTGAATTAGCAATACCGTAACCTATTCTTAGAGATGCAAGTCCATAAACTTTAGAAAAAGTTCTTAGAATAATTACATTAGGATACCTATCTATAAGTTTTATTGAATCAGGATAATCATCACTTGTTGTAAATTCATCATAAGCTTCATCTAATACAACAATTATATCTGAAGGTGTTTCTTCCAAAAATTTTTCTAATTGTTTTTCTCCAAAAATTGTTCCTGTTAGGTTATTAGGATTACATAGCCATATTACTTTTGTTTTATCCGTAATCTTGCTTTTTATATGCTCCAGATTAATTGCATGATTTTCTAAAGGAACACTTACGATAACTCCATTCATTGATAAGGTAACTACCTTATACCATCCAAAGGTAGGTTCTGGTATAATAGACTCCTCGTCAGCATTAATGAAGGCTTGAGCAATCAAAGACAATAATTCAAAAGAACCATTACCAAAAATCAGCTGTTCCTGCTCAACGTTGTTTATTTCTGCTAATTTACTCCTAAGCTGTCTGCAAAAACCGTCTGGATAAAGATATAGGTTTTTTGAAGCTTCCTCTATTGCTACTTGTACAGAGGGCGAACACCCCATAGTATTTTCATTTGCAGATAGTCTTATAATTTTATTTAATCCTAATTCTCGTTCAATTTCTTCTAGGGACTTTGCTGGGGTGTATGAAGAAATATCATTCAACGCCTCTCTATATTTTAATACAGCCATAATAATTATGCCTCCCTAGTTCTAACCACATCAATTTTAGAGTAGTATTTTATTAATTTTTTCAAAGCATTTTCGATATAATCCTGTATGTCAAAAGCTTCTATTCCTCTACTTCTTAAAACCCTCACAGCTCCATTTCCTATTTGAGCAACCAACACTGCTCTGCAGCCTTCAAGTGTTTCTACTGATGTCAAAAGTCTATTATCATCATGCCCACCATTATTGCAAAAATGGTGAGCCTTTCTTAATTCTAAAAATTTATAATTATTATCTTCTACTTCAAAAACTAAAAACTCTGTAGTTCTGCCAAAATGCTGATCTATTATTTTACCGTCACTACTTGCTACTGCTATCTTATAAGCCATCATAACACCTCTTATTCTCATAAAAATATTATCCTGTATTTTGAGTATCTCCTCCTTGTTCTAGTTGAATCTTGTAAGAACTACTGAATATATATCTTCTAAAAGTTTAAGTCCACCTGAATATCCCACATATGAACTATTTATCACCAATCTTTCATTATAGGTATATCCAGGACCCATTCCAAGTACAGCTCTTAATCCCTTAAGTTCTTTCTTAACTTCCTCTATTTTAGGTAAATACTTTGCTCTCTCTCTTTCTATATAAGCTTCAACTTCTGCTTCTTTATCTATAGCTTTACCTATTCCTCTAAGCCAAGTTTCAAATCCCGAAACCCCTAATGGGTTAATTGTTTTTACAAAGGGAACCCCATATTTTTCTTCCAGTCCATTTCCTAAGTATGAACCCAATACACCACATATACTTACTGTAGCAAGAGACTCAGACAAATGTGAAAGTTCCTCAATAGTTGAATTTTGATAAAAAAATACAGGCTCAACTCCAAAATTTTTAAATATCTCAATTATTTCATTTCTCGCACTTTCGTAGAAATTTTTAAAATTAATTTTGTTATTTTTCTTTTTCGGCGGCTTTACAATACTTGTAAGCACAGCATGATCTGAGGCATCAAAACCCGTAGCCCATATTCTTGATCTAAAACCTTCGCAATGAACAGCAGCTATAGGTACTGGTATTTCCTTTTTAAGATTTTCAACAACACTATCCACATCTTCACCTATAATACCTGTTAAACACGATGTTCCTACAAAGATTGCTTTTGGTTTGTATCTATTATATGTCTCTAATATTATTTCTTTAAGACTACCTGTAGCTCCAAATACTGTATCATGTTCATCCATATCAGTTCCTACAAATACAGTGGCATTTGTAACACCTCTTTTGGTTGCCAGCTGATCATTGTTAACTGTAGCACCAGGGGCTATTGCTGTACAGCCTGATGGTGCATGATTTATTATTGCTATATCTCTTATACCTGAAAGTTGTCCTAATGCACAACTAGCATTACATGTGCTGGACTGACTAAAGCATCTATCCTGATTTTTTAAAGTTCCGCATTTCGATTGGTTAACAATGTCATGAAGATCTCCACTATAACCTGTTACAGAACCTAAACGATTTTCTCTTGTTGGTACTGCTGATATTTTTAAATTGACTGTCATGAATCCTTCCTCCTTATTTATATGTTTCTAAAATATTTCCATATATATCTTCTGCTAATCTTAACCCTCCACTATAACCTATATAGCTTCTGTCAAGCACTAGTCTATGCATAACCGGTATTGATATATTTATACCAAAACCCTTTATTTCTGAAACAATATCTCTGTCCCAAGAACTTCCAAGAATTAATGGTGTATGATTAGTATGGTTATATTCCCTTAATCGTTGGTGTATTTTACCTCCATCAACTTCAAATAAAACATTAGAGGATGTACTCTTTGATAGATGTTTAAATTGATGTTTTATAGCTTCTTGATATTTTTCTGGCGTATCATCAGTAATATATTGTTCTCCAGGTAAAATTCCCAGTTCGTTTACTAAAAACTTACTAATCCCTAATGCATAGGAGGAATCTGCAATATTAAAAAATCTGCCTGCTAAATCATAGCGAAACTCTATGAAGAAATCTGCAGATCTTTCAATATAATAATAAAATTTTTTCTCTTTCTTCTTAATAAAATTCTCAGCTTTTGCTTTATCTAAGCCAGCAAATTCAGCAACTTCTCTTAAAAATTTACTGGTTTCTTTCGCTCCTATTGGCAAAACTGGGTAATGCAGATATGGAGTTCCATACTTATCTTTTAGCAATTCAGCAGTTTTTAATCCTACCCAAGGTGAAAGCACTAAATTGAACTGTGCATTAGGAATTGTTTTCCACTCCTCAGCTCCGCTAGATTCAGGTCCAAATAATATGTTAACCTTAAGATCTATACCTTCTAGTAAATGTTTTATCTCGCTCAAGTTTCCAGCCCAGAAGGAATCTTGATATGGAACCACAGACCAAACATTAACTAATCCATTTTCTTTCTCTACAGGCTTCTCACCAACAAACTGATTTATTATGGCTTCAGTTACTAATTCATGTCCCTTAAAGTTAGTTCCCTTAAAACCACCTGTTTCAGCAAAAACTATTGGGATTCCTTTCTGTTGATAGTCACTTACCACTTGTCCTACATCATCACCTACTATATCTGAAGTACACCCTGTTAAAACAACAAGCAAGTCTCCTTTTAAAACTTTTAATGCTCCATCGATTACCTGTCTTAACCTTTTTTCTCCACCAAATACAACTTCTTTTTCAGTAGAATTTGTACATGGTATTGCACTTCCCCCTGCATATCCTAAGCCTTGATATCCTGAGTCTGTGCTTAGCCCACGAAAAAGCTTTACCCCACATCCTGGGCCAGAATGAAGTATTGGAATGGCTCTGTTAATAGCTACTACTGTTTGTTGTGCACCAAGAGCACAATAATATCTTGGTTGTTCAATTATCTTAGTCATTTTATTCACCACCTAAAAATATATAAGGATTTTGTTCCAACCACCAATCTGTATATGGAAGCTCTGAATGAGCAGCAATGTTTTCCACAAATTCCTTGGTTGATAATACATCTAAAATTTTATTTCCATAGTTTATTAACCCTTGATATCCTAAACCAAAATGCTCATCTCCCATTAAAAATGTTGGTATTCCAAGCTTTGCTCCCCATACTGACATACCACCATGCCTTGCAACAAATATATCAGGTTTGAATTTATTTAATAAATTTACCAACTCAAAGGCTTGTTTATTACAAACATTAAAATTCTTAATATCTCCATAAGTATCAACTACATGTTGTAGCGCATCATTTCTCTCATCTTTATTGTCATAATGAGCATCATGATGAAATATTGCAGCTCCAACTACTTCCAAGCCCAGATCTCTTATTAACCCTAATAAACTATGTCCATGAGCCGCTCCTGCTGTAACATAAGCTCTCTTACCTTTTAACTTAGCTCTTAATTCTTCAAGCTCAGGAGCAATTCTTTCTCTTTCTGACTTTATTAATTCCTCAACTTCTTTTTCTTTACCAGTTACCCTACCCAGCTCTCTAAACCATGCATCTGAGCCTTTAAGTCCGTAAGCTGGTGGTGCTTGAACTTCTGGAACTCCATACTCTTGTTCTAAGGCTGCCCCTAAATATGTGCCTAAAGTAGCACATATTTGAACTGTAGCTGCTGCCTCTGATATTTTTTCTAATTGGCCAATAGTAGAAAATGGTACAATATAATTAGGCCTTAGTCCTATTCTTCCAAACAAATCCGTAAAAATATCTCTGCCCCAAAAATTTATAACATTTACTAAATCCTTTTTCTTTTTAACAGGAGGTTTAACAATTTTTCTAACTATTCCATGGTAAGCAGCATCAAATCCTGTTGTCCATATCTTTGACCTGAACCCCTCACAAGAAATATATACAACGGGTATACCTAACTCTTCTTCTGCTTCATTGGTTATATTTTCTATATCATCTCCAATAATACCTGATGCACAGGAAGCATTTACAAATATAGCCTTAGGCTTAAATCTTTCATAAGCTTCTTTTATAGTAGCTTTTAATTTAACTCCTCCTCCATAAATAGTGTCCTTTTCTTCTAAATTTGTACTTAATAGTCTAGCATTTCTTAGTGGAAGGTTTCTCTTCCTTTGTCCTACTCTGTTTGTAAAGTTAAAATCCGGAAAATCCGCTGCACATCCAATAGGACCGTGATTTATTACTACAGCATCTTGTATCATAACAAGCTGGCACAAAGCCTGCCCCGAACTACATCCAAGACATTGACTAAAGGAACGACTTTTATCACACAATCTACCTTCTTTAGCCCTATTACATAATTCCTTTGCTGTACCACTAAATCCAGTAATGGACCCCAATCTTTTTTCTCTAATCTGAACTTCAGGTGATTTTATATTAATACTCAATGGTACTCCTCCTCTATTAACATTTTTCAGAAATACAAAAAAGAGGCTAAGCTATGTTCATAGAACATAAAGCCTAGTCTCCAGTATATCTGGTCAACTAAACAGTTGTAATTTTTGTATTTCGTTGCGTTAGGATGTTTTTAAATATGTTATATTATTTAAAACACCTAATTAATAATGCAACGATACATTGAATAGGAGAAAAGGTAAAGCTTTCTCATATAGCCTCCCCCTTTGCAATTGATTTTGGAATAATAAAAAATCCTCTTGTAGATGAGCTACAGGAGAATTTAATTCATTCCTTTTCTCATCTTCAAGGTTTAAACCTACTGGAATTAGCACCTTTGAATTTAATTCAGGTTGCTGGGCTTCATAGGGCCAGTCCCTCCACCACTCTAGATAAGAAGTTTATTTATAATTTCCTAAATTATAACAAGTAAAAAATTTAATGTCAAGAATATATTGATAATTTAGTTATTTTATTTTTTCATATTGACAAACATAAAATAAACTAATAAAATTAATTTCAATAACAAATTTTGTTATATATTATGTATATTAAAATAATTAAATACTTTATGTTGACCAGTAAAACTGGAGGCTAAATTTATTCCTTTAATTGCAAAAAGGTATAAATTTAGCCTTTTTTATTGTATGGAGGGGATAATTATGAGTGAAAAAGAAAGAGAATTACAATTTGAAACTTTACAAGTCCATGCTGGACAGAAACCTGATCCTGCTACAGGAGCAAGGGCAGTTCCAATATACCAAACCACATCTTTTGTATATAAAGATTTTGACTTTGCTAAAAATATAAGTGCACTAAAGGAAGTGGGTTATACTTATTCTAGAGTAGTAAACCCTACTAATGCAGTATTAGAACAAAGAATTGCTGCCCTAGAGGGAGGGGTTGGAGCCTTAGCAGTAGCATCAGGCTCTGCTGCAGTAACTTATTCAATTCTGAATTTAGCCTCAGCGGGAGATGAAATTATAGCTGCAAGCACTCTTTATGGTGGTACTTATAATCTTTTTTCTGTTACTTTTCCAGAGCTTGGTATCAATACAAAATTTGTTAACCCTGATAATGTGGAAAATTTTAAAGAGGCTCTAACTGAGAAAACCAAAGCTATATACTTTGAAAGTTTAGGTAATCCAGGAATAAATATTGTGGATATAGAAGCAGTTGCAAAAATTGCTCATGACCATAAAATTCCACTAATAGTTGATAACACTTTTGCCACCCCTTATCTTTTAAAGCCATTTGAATATGGGGCAGATATTGTTGTACATTCTGCAACAAAATTTATTGGTGGACATGGAACATCTATTGGAGGCTTAATTGTGGATAGCGGAAACTTTGATTGGACTGCCAGTGGAAAATTTCCTCGTTTCACAGAACCAGATCCAAGTTATGGTGGAATAAAGTACTATGAAGCTTTTAAAGAATTAGCTTATATTACTAGAGCAAGAGTTAGATATTTAAGAGACATAGGCGCATCAGCAAGTCCATTTAACTCATTTTTATTTATTCAAGGCTTAGAAACACTTTCCCTTAGAATTGAAAGACATGTTTCTAATACTTTAAAAGTAGTTGAATTTTTAAATAATCATGAAAAGGTTTCTTGGGTAAACTATCCAGCATTAAAAGATAATAAATACTATGATTTAGCTCAAAAATATTTTCCTAAAGGGGCTGGATCTATATTTACTTTTGGTATTAAAGGCGGCATTGACGCAGCAAGGAAATTTATTGATAGCTTAAAATTATTCTCACTATTAGCAAATGTAGGAGATGCTAAATCACTGGTTGTTCATCCAGCATCTGTTACCCATGGTCAACTTTCAGAACAACAGCAAAAAGAGGCTGGTGTCACTCTAGACCAAATTAGGCTGTCAATCGGTATAGAACATCCAGATGATATTATATATGATTTAGATCAAGCTTTTAAATCACTTGATTTTTAATTCATTGAATATATATTTTTTATACTATGTATTGACAAATATAAAATTAACTAATAAAATAATAATTAATTATATATTTAACCATTTATGTTAAAATAACCAAAGAAATTATGTTGACCAGTAAACTGGAGGCTAAATTTATTCCTTTAATTAAAAGGTATAAATTTAGCCTTTTTTTATTGTATGTTGCAGCACTCTGCAGCATATAAAAACCAAAAGATTATAGAGAGGATGTTTAAAATGAGACAAGTAGCTATTTATGGAAAAGGTGGAATAGGAAAATCTACAACAACACAAAATCTTACTGCAGGTCTTGCAACAATGGATAAGAAAATAATGGTAGTTGGATGTGACCCTAAGGCAGATTCAACAAGATTATTATTAGGTGGACTAGCTCAAAAATCAGTATTAGATACATTAAGAGAAGAAGGAGAAGATGTAGATTTAGATGCTATATTAAAACCAGGATTTGGTGGAATCAAATGTGTTGAATCTGGCGGACCAGAACCAGGAGTTGGATGTGCAGGTAGAGGTATAATAACTTCAATAAATATGCTTGAGCAATTAGGTGCTTATGAAGCAGATTTAGATTATGTATTCTACGATGTATTAGGAGATGTTGTTTGCGGTGGTTTTGCAATGCCAATCAGAGAAGGAAAAGCTCAAGAAATATATATAGTAGCAAGTGGAGAAATGATGGCATTATATGCAGCAAACAATATATCAAAAGGTATACAAAAATATGCAAACAGCGGCGGAGTTAGATTAGGTGGTATCATCTGTAACAGCAGAAAGGTTGCTAATGAATACGAATTACTTGACAACTTTGCTAAAGAATTAGGAAGCCAATTAATACACTTTGTACCAAGAAGCCCAATGGTTACAAAAGCAGAAATAAACAAGAAAACTGTTATAGATTTTGATCCAACAGCTGAACAAGCCGGCGAATACAGAACATTAGCTAAAAATATAGATGACAATGACATGTTTGTTATACCAAAACCAATGACACAAGATAGATTAGAAGAAATATTAATGGAATATGGTCTTATGGACTTATAATTTCTGTAAACTCTCTTAAAATTAAAAATATAAAAGTTAAAAAGGAAAGTCGTATTGAACTTTCCTTTTTAACTTTTAACATGCTGAAGATAGATACCCTCAACTTAAATTTAACTTATACGTAGGAATATGCTGCCAAAACTGAAGGCACATTTAAAAACTTTTTTATTAGTCTTAATGAAGTGTTTTTGAAAATCTTAGGAGCTTTTATATGGTTGAAAGCCTGAATGGCTTTCAACGAGCGACTTATCAATGGTAATTGATAAGTTGGTCCGGACTGAGGTACGAGTTTATCAAAGGTTCTTAGAAATTTATAATGAAACTACTCTTCCTTCCGTCAGAGTAGTAAGCGATTCGCACAAAATCACAGATTTTGGCTCTCTGCTTAAACACGAACTTTAGACTAATTAAAAGTTTTTAATGTGCCGAAGTTTGGCAGCATATTCGGTCGTATAAGTTAAATTTCGGACACGGTTATATCTATTTTAGCTTCAAGTATAAGATTTGTGTTTATTATAGCTCCATCTATATTTAGCATAACAAACTGTTAACCAACACCAATTACCAGCTTAAAGAACTAAACTAATAAAAAAGACCAAGCAAATCTCAATAAAACCGAGAAAGCTTAGTCTCCAGTATTTCTGGTCAACTAATACATACGTTATTCTTATTATTCTTATTATTCATACCCGAATACTAGGTTTTAAAACAAAAACTTTAATCTTTTGCTGCCCTAAGTTACCTTTGAAATTATTAATTTTATACTAATCTCACTTTTTCATTTCTTTCTATTTGTACAACCATCCCGTCTTGTATAACTAATGTTATAGATCCGTATTTTACTATCTTCAACATTTCTAATAGTTTATTTAAATTTTCCTCTGAAATCCCTTTGTGTGTTTTTTTAATCTTTTCGCTCACTTTTAACCCTCCCCAAAAACAATAAGATAAACTTAACCATAGAAATTTACAAGACATTAAACCTTTATTTTAGATTTTGTATAGCATAAATAACGGAAAATAAAATTTATGTGCATATCTATACTAACTTTTACATTTGTTATGACTTTAAAGGTTATATATTAAATAAAAAAGTCTTCTTGTAGATGATCTACAAGAAGACTTAAAATTCTTCCGGTTTCTCATCTTTCAGGTATATACCTGCTGGAATTAGCACCTTTGAATATATATTCAGGTTGCTGGGCATCAATGGGCCAGTCCCTCCGCCTCTCTAGATAAGAAATATTTTTTCGTTTATTATATGGTAATTCTAACAAAACAAAATTAATGTGTCAATACCTTATATTTACAAGAAAACTTTTTCATTCATAAAATTTTAACATTTTTTTATATTTTACTTTCTATAAATACCTACAACTTAAATTTAACTTATACGTAGGGATATATTATCAATGTTGAAGTCACATTTAAATATTTTTTATTAGTCTTAGCGAAAATTTGAGAAAAAATCTTAGAACTTTAGATATGTTTGAGCATAGCGAGTTTATCAAAGTTCTTAGATTTTTCTCAAATTTAAGCTTTAGACTAATTAAAAATATTTAACGTGACGAAACATGATAATATATCCCGGAGTATAAGTTAAATTTCGGGCGTGGTTATCCATACTAATCATTGGATTCATAATTAGTTATTTCATTTATTGTATTATCTTCATTTACAAAGACTACTATTGGTTTATGTTCTCTTGCTTTTTCTTCCTCCATATAGCAGTATGCCATTACAATTATTTTATCCCCTGGTTGCACACATCTAGCAGCTGCACCATTTAAACACATTACTCCACTATTTGCCTTTCCACTTATAACATAAGTTTCAAATCTACTCCCATTGTTTATATCTACAATTTGGACTTTTTCATTTTCTAATATATTTGCTGCTTCCATTAATGCTTTATCTATAGTTATACTTCCCACATAATTTAATTCAGCCTGTGTTACCACTGCTCTATGAATCTTACTTTTTAACATATTTAATATCATATTGTTATTCCTCCACTGTAAATGTAAAATTATCTATTAATCTTGTTTTACCTACAAACACTGCAATAGCTATTAGTACATTTTTTTCTACTGTTTCAACTGATTTTAATGACTGACTATCTACGATTTCAATATAATCTATTTTTGCTAAAACTTCTTTATTTATTTCTTCTTTAATGGCTGCTTTAACCGTAGTTGTATCCTTTTCTCCATTTTTTAAAAGCTCCTCTGCTGCTTTTAAACTTCTATTCAACACTAAAGCAGCTTGTCTTTCTTCTGCTGAAAGATAAGTGTTTCTTGAGCTCTTGGCTAATCCATCTTCTTCTCTAATTATAGGACATCCTACAATTTCTATATCAAAATTTAAATCCCTGACCATTCTTTTAATTACAGCTAGCTGCTGTGCATCTTTTTCTCCAAAATAGGCCTTATCTGGAGTTACTATGTTAAATAGCTTTGAAACAACTGTACACACTCCTGAAAAATGACCTGGTCGTTTTCCGCCGCATAATCCCTCTGTTAAACCATGTACATCTACATGAGTACATCTATCTTCAAAATACATTTCCTGTGCATCTGGATTAAATATTATATTGGCCCCTGCAAGCTCACAAAGTTTACTATCACGTTCTATATCTCTTGGATAGCTTTCAAAATCTTCATTGGGACCAAATTGTATTGGATTTACAAATACACTAACTACAACCTTATGATTTTGCGCTGCAGCCCTTTCTATGAGAGATTTATGTCCCTCATGAAGGTATCCCATAGTTGGAACAAGACCTATGGTAAATCCTTGCTTCTTCCATTCTTTTATCTGTTCTCTAACTTCCTTTATGGTTTTTACTATCATCATAATATTCGTGTTTTCACACTTTCCCCCTTAATATAGCTTTCTTAATGTATCTTCATCTATTTTAAAACAATGCTCTTTAGAAGGAAAAATACCTTCCTTAACATCCTTTATATATTCTTTAAAAGAACTTTTCATTACTGAACCTAAATCTGTATATTTTTTAACAAACTTTGGAGTATAATCAGTAAACATTCCCAGCATATCTTGATAAACAAGAATTTGGCCATCACAAAATGGGCCTGCTCCTATTCCAATTGTAGGTATTGATAACTCATTAGTTATTATTTGTGCAAGCTTTTCTGGAACACATTCTAAAACTAAAGCAAAAGCTCCTGCTTCTTCTATTCTTTTAGCTTCCTCAATAAGCTTTTTAGCTTCATTTTCTGTTTTTCCCTGAACTTTGAATCCTCCAAATACATTTACAGATTGAGGTGTAAGCCCTATATGTCCCATTACTGGTATCTGAGCCTTAACAATAGCTTTTATTTCTTCACAAACAACAGCCCCACCCTCTAATTTTACAGCTTGTGCTCCACCTTCTTTTATAAGTCTACCTGCATTTTTAACTGCATCATAAACAGAAGTTTGATAGGACATAAAAGGCATATCTGCTACTATAAGTGCATTAACAGTTCCTCTTGAAACTGCCTTTGTATGATGAATCATATCTTCCATAGTAACACTTAGAGTATCTTTATACCCAAGACATACCATTCCAAGAGAATCTCCAATCAAAATACCATTTATCCCAGACTCATCCACTAATTTAGCAGTAGAATAGTCATAGGCTGTAAGCATTGTAATCTTATCTCCCTTACTTTTAGCCTCTCTAAAGGTTGCTGTTGTATTTTTCATTTTTGCTTCCTCCTAAATAATCCTCCAATGTTTCGTAGTTTTTTTCAGAATTCTTTTGTTTTGAAAGCTCCAAAAGATTTTGTGACAATACTTTATATAGTAAAATGTGTTCTTCTGGAATAACCTCCATATGTTTTTTAATGGTTTTTACATCACAGCGTTCCACTGGACCTGTTATTGCATGAATAACTCCACTATTTTTAATGTTCTCAATGTTATTTTCTATTAATGGAAGGAGAGCTTTTATAGAATCTTCATAACTCACATTGCATTTTTGTAAATATGTGCAGCCTAAGCTTATTAAAGACAGCACTAAATTAGACACTGTAACATTTGCAAGATGATACAATTCAGTTTTATCACCATCTCTTACTATTACTTTATTACCAAGGCCTTCAATAAAACCTTTAATACGATTTAAATATTCTTCACATCCTTCAATAGAAAAATACGCCTTTTTTAAATTTTTATATGTTGTATATTTATCTGAAAATGGAAACATAGGGTGGATTGAATATCCGAAAGCACCAGATTGGTTTATGTTTGAAAAGATTTTAGAGGATAATGAACCACTGACATGACATATGATTTTATCCTTTATATTAAATCTTTGTATATTCTGCCAAATACACGAAATTTCATCATCAGGAGTTGTAATAAATATTGTATCACTATGGTTAACTAATTTTTCTAAACATGTATACACCTCTGTATTAGTAAAGCTTGCAGCATCTAATGCAGATTTATAACTTTTACTATAATAGCCTATAACATCTATATTGTTCAATACAAAATATTTACCTAGGGAAAAGCCTACTTTTCCTGCTCCGATAAATCCTATTTTCAATACATCACTCCCTTTTATCTTAGAAGTGATACAAATTTCTAAAGTTATTAATAATAAAAATACTCCCTTTAACTGTCTTATTCTAACGATATAAGCAGATATATACCTTCATAAATAATCCTGGTGCAGTTTCTAATAATGAATACTACCCGTTTTCTAATTTTATCATATAATTCACTATTACTCAATGAATGTATATATTGTTTTAAATAAAAAATCTAGTGGGTATAGCACGACACATTCCACTAGATTTTCTTTAATAAACAAATATTTAGAAAGTTTATTTTGTTAACATCCTTGATTCTTTTGTATTAAGTTATTATTTGCTAAAGTAAGCTTTAATAAAGTCAGGAGCACTGTCTTCATCAAAAGTTCCATATTCCATTTTATTTTTATCTGTACTATAGAATCCGATAACATATTTTCCATTATTTCCACCGTATTTAGCAAAGAGATTTTCATAATTTCTTAAGCAAGTTTCAATTTGATTTTTGTCCTTAATCTCAAAAGATTTTCCATTATTTTTATTAATATATTCTCCAGTTCTACGCTTTTCTTCCCACTGCTTATCATTATCAACTTTTTCTACTACAGCATATTCTATGTCTTTAGGAAGCACTCTTGAATTTTCCAGGTAACCTTTCTTGTTTAGCCATTGTTCAAATAATTTATACGATTTTTTCCAAGCTAAATGCCCTTCTTTATTTCCACGAGCTTCATCATTTAACCTTGGATATTTTTTTAACTTATCATTTTGTATAATAAAGGTCATATCCGCCCAATCTGCCTTATTCTTACTCATATCTTCATAAGTCTCATTACTTATATCTTGCTTTAATACCTCCATAGCCTCTTTAATATCTTCTGGTTTTATTATTATAGCTTGTTTGTTAACATATAATCTAGGATTAATTGTGATCTTTTCTACATCTGAAACATCTACACCTAACATATCATAAGTCGTGCTTTTATATTCATTTGATTCATAAATAGGCTTAAAATATTTTTGATAACCATCATAAGAAACATAATAGCCTCTTTGAATCTTACTTCCATCTTTTAATGTATATTGGAAAACAATACTCCTTTTATTCTTGTTACTTACACCTTTATTTTTTGTTTTATCTTGTATAAGCTGTTTATGAAAATCATGTATACTTTGCAAATCCTTCTTATCTGAATATATATACATATTAAATTTTTGATAATATTCATTAAAACCTTCACTGAAATATATGCTTTGCACTTCATTTATGTTTGGTATCTTACTTTCATATCCAATAACATCAAATTTTATTCCCTGCATTACTACAATAATAACAACTGCATAAACTATATATCCTTTTATGCTTTTGAAAACCCATAAGGATTTCTTCACAATCATTTCTGCTGCAAAATATCCAATAAGAGAACCTATAAAAAATCCAAATAATATCCATTGAATATTTCCCTGAGTTCCCTTAAAATATGCACCAACTAGCAACATAACACAAAAGGATGAAGCATATTTAAATACATATTGTAAACTTTTAAAAGCAATACTTTGAGCAGCTGCTTCCATTTTTCTTTTGTTATAAATAATCTCAGCTAAGAAATATATTATAATACATAAAACTATATATACAATTAACTCTGTTATACTAATTTTTCTGTTAATATTATGATAATCCTGGAATCCTTGAAAAATTCTTGCAATAGGTGAAAGTCTGCTAATATCCTGACTTATGTTATTCATAAAGCCATAAACGAAGGTATTAAGACTTTCTGTAACTAAAAGAGTTAATCCAATAGGTAAGAATAGGAGAATATAAGTCAAAACTCCCTGCAATACAGAACTTCCAACAATCATTCCCACAAGTACAGAAACAAAGAAAAATACTAGATTAAAAAGTATAGTAATTCCACACCACTGAACTACATCATAAATACGGTAATACTGTCCTAAATCTAAAGTTTTATTTAAAAATATAGATATAATAGCTATAACTACTACAGGTATAATCAATGATATAATACCCACCGCTACATGACTTCTATATAATACACTTCTTTTAACAGGTAGACTGTGAATCATATCCGTTGAAGTTTTTACCTGCATATATCTAAATAGAAATATACCAAGCAATACTGGAACTATTATTATTAAAAAACTCTGAAACTGTGTATATGTGAGATAAAACATATTTTTAATTATTTCTTTGCTAATTATTTCTTTATTGACCTGTTCACTGCTATGTAACATTAGTATCTTTAATGGTACAACAAAAAATAAGGCCAATGCATGTACAATACTTATCCATCCGAATCTTCTTATATCATCTAAGATTATTCCTTTACTAAAAAATGATGTTTTTGATTTCATATCCTACATCCCCCATTTCATAAATAAAAATCTCTTCTAAGGTTAAAGGTAAGATATCTAAAATTACAGGTTCATATTTATTCAGTTGATTTATGACCTGTTCTTTCTTACCTCTAACAATAAAAAGCATTATACTTCCTCTCTTTTCCTCATATAGGATATTTACATCTTTTAAAATATCTTCTGTTATGTTCTCCTTAAAGGCTACTTGGATTTTATGGACATCTGATTTTAAGTCGTCTAGTTCTTTTTCTAAAATTAATGTTCCTTTATGCAAAATACCTATATGATCACATAAATCCTCCAGCTCTCTTAAATTATGAGAAGAAATAAGTACTGTCATTTGTCTTTCTGCCACATCCTGTATTATTAAATTTTTTACTTTCTGTCTCATAACAGGATCTAGTCCATCTAACGGTTCGTCCAGTATTAGCAAATCAGGCATACTAGAAAGTGCAAGCCAAAAAGCAACTTGTCTTTGCATTCCTTTGGATAACCTGTGTATTTTTTTGTTTTCTTCTATATTAAAAGCTTCTTTTAACTTTTCATATCTTTCATCATTCCAACTTGGATATATGCGTTTATAAAATTTTGCCATATCTTTTATACTATACTGTGAAAAAAAATATAGAGCGTCTGGTATAAATACCATCTTTAATTTTATATCTACATTTTCAAATACCGCTTCACCGTTTATATGCACACTACCTTCATCTTGTTTATAAATCCCCACTAAAGTTTTTATGAGAGTAGTTTTACCAGCTCCATTAGATCCCACTAACCCATAAATAGAACCTTTATTTACATGAATATTCACATTTTTCAATGCTTCTAAATCTTCAAAAACCTTACTAACATTTTTTGCTTCTATCACCTTACTTTCCCCCTTTAACAATACTATCTACTTCTGAAACTATTTTAATAATTTCATCTTTTTTCATTCCTAAGTACATAGCTTCTGATAATATCTTTATCAATTCATCTTTTAATTTAGATATTTTTTTGTTATTTTCATTTTGTATTATAGAAGCTACAAAGCTACCTTTTCCAGGTATTGAATAAATATACCCTTGTGTTTCCAATTCTCTATATGCTTTTTGAATAGTATTAGGATTAATGGTAAGTTCATTAGCAAGAGTTCTAACTGAAGGCAGCTTTTCGTCTTTTTTTAGTATTTCCGTTATAATTAATTCCTTAAACTTTTCTACCAACTGCTCATAGATGGGTAGTCTACTTCTTAAATCTAATTCAAACATTTAGTCTCTCCTTCCGTAATAACTGTACTATTATTCATAATACAGTTATATTATATTATAAATTTTCACTTTTGTAAATAAGTGTGAGTTTGCAAAAAGTTTGAGACTGGTTTCAAAGAGTTTGAGACTCAATTTCAAAAAGTCTGAGACTGAATTACAATATTGTGGAAAATAAAGATTTGTTTATAAATATATATTGAATCCATCCCTATTAGTACAGTGATTAAATACAAAGGAATTTGTAAATAATTTGAAATGAATTTATTTTAAGGTGGTGCTTAAGTATTAATGATGTTTTTTTATTTCGACCAGCAATACGGAAAGGTGAGTCTCTGACAAGTTATATTCAACGAGTTGCAAGTGATAACCTTGTTCTTCCTGGTGACATTTGGAGAATGTTATCTTACTCATCTAATAAATATCATCAAAGTGCTATCTCATGCTATCTTGATATTAATCCATACTTAAGCTTTGATTTAAATAAATATGAATCAATGTTGCTTTGTAAAGATTCATTATCTTCAGTAACTTTAATACCGTTTTTGCAGAAACTAAATATCCAAATTTCTGATATTAATTGTAGATTTGTACTATAATATCTCTTGAATATTTAACTTTATTTCAAATTTATTTAACCACACAAATAAGAAAAGGATAAAAGAATGAGAAAAATAAATTTAACATTCTTTTATCCTTTGTTTTTGTAGTAAAATAAGAAAAGGAGAAGCCACCGTCCAAAGTACTTCTCCAAATCTCACCAGAACTATAAAAGATAACTATAGTTCACAACTTGATATTATGATAATAGATTTTAATGTTAATTACAATAACTATAATGAAAAAATTTTAAATAACTATTCGATTTTTTATTATATCTGTCCTAAATGTGGTGCAAAGCATTCCCTTACTAGACATGGCAACCATGAAAGAAACGTATGCTTTATCGATGATTCACAAAATGTAAGGGATAGAAAGATAATTATTTTGAGGGTTAAATGTTCTTCCTGCAATAGTACTCATGCCATTCTACCAAATGATATTATACCTTATTGCATCTACTCTTTTTCATTTATTTTAAATGTTCTCACAGAGTATTATTCCAATGAGCATAGAGTTTTAGATATATGCTCAAAGTTCTCTATTTCATTCCAAATCCTTTATATGTTTATATTAAAATTCTCATTGTTTCTTAATTCCTGTACAACTGTTTTAAGAAGTTTAGGCTACGCCGTAGCTTCTGCCCCAAATACTATAGTATCTGAAATTACCAACTATCAGTTCAACGGAAACTTTTTATACCAACATTTCTTCAACTCCCAGTGGATATTTCTAATGTTGAAGTTTCAAAATATTTTACCTCGCCCAATTTACATTGGAGGCTTTTATTGAGCACTTTTTCTCACCCACATAACTCTTGAATAGATTTAAAGCTTATGGCTTGGTAACATCATATTAAAATATTTTCAGGAGGTTTTGTGTATGGAAGATAGAGAAAAACATGAAATAGCTCTTTTTAAATTCTCTTTAATAGCTCCATTAGTCAACGAAACTTATGAAGCAGCTTCTAAAAATGAATTTTTTAGAGATATCGCTTCTAAAGAGCATACTTTACCAAATGGAACTACCGTTAGGTTTTCTTCTGGTACCATAAAGAAGTAGTTTTTAAATTATAAGCATGGAGGTTTTGATGCACTTATACCTAAGGCGAGAGCCGATGTAGGAAAACCTAGAAATATTGACTCTAATGCTATCGCAAAAATTCATGAGTTAAAAGACTCTTTGCCTTATATAACTGGAACTTTGGTTTATCAAAAACTTGTTGAAGAAGGCTATGTTAAGGCAAATAAGACATCTTTAGCAACAGTCTTAAGGTACATGCGGGAAAATAATTTAAAAAGAAATCAATTAGCCCCTGTAGATAGAAGGGCTTATGAAATGGAATTTGCCAATGATTGCTGGCAATCTGATACATCTCATGGACCAATTATTAAGATTAATGGACAGAAAAAGAAAACATTCTTAATTACTTTTATTGATGATGCCTCTCGGCTAATTCTTCATGGAGAGTTCTTTTTCTATGACAACGCTGTGAATATGCAAATTGTCTTCAAGAAAGCTATCTCAAAATATGGCATTCCCAAAAGAATATTTGTAGATAACGGTGGAACCTATAAAAATGACCAACTACGTTTAATTTGTGCTTCTTTAGGAATTACATTGATTCATACAAAGGCGTATAACCCAGAATCTAAGAGCAAAATAGAACGTTCCTTTAGAACTATAAAAGATAACTGGATGAACGGTATTAACTGGAACGATTACGCTTCGCTAGAAGCCTTAAATATGGATTTCAGTAAATATCTAAATGAAAAATATAGTAATTATATTCATTATTTAGAGCAGTTCACTGCTCTTTTTGTTTATTTAAAAAGCAGTAAGCACAAGGCGTTGTAGATACCTCACCGTAGGTGGTTCTTATTCTTACATAAAGATAAAATTAAGTGAAACTTTAGGTTAATTTATCGTGATTATAGGATAACCTAAAGTGTAAATTTAGAATTTAGCCGGATAAAATAACTTGAAAAAAGTAGGATAAAACAAAGTGGAAATCAACATTTATGCACGTCGGAGTATTAGAAATTTTGTCACCCTTCACACAGGGTCAGGTAGGAACTTCCCCTACCAATTCAAATGACAAGTTATACTTGCTTCTTTTTTCTTTAGCTAGTATTCCGATTTTATTGTATATTTCTATACAGATTGTTCGGAAACAAGGCGCACGCTTCCGATTATAGACATTAGTAGCTATATCTAATTCCTCTTATTAATACCATTATTCTATAAATATACTTAAATTCCTTCAAAAGTAAAAATTCCAGTTCATAGAAAATAAATTTGCTAGTAGCTTTGTTAATTTTACAATAAAAATAATAACTGTAACATTATTAGGTATTATAAAATTAATAAAATATATTGTTTAGTAGTCATTTATAAAATACATAAAATTAAATTAATAAAAGGAGAAGAAAAATAGAGCATATGAGAGATTTTACTAGAAAATACGCAATTTTATTGACTCAATTTTATTTATGTTGTATAATTACAAATAACAATCGGTTGTAAAAAAGCTTTTTGAAAACTGAATAGAAAGAGGTGAGAACTTTATGTTTCAGATATTCCTGAGGGCATTAAAGTGGAGAATAACTCTTACTTTAGAATTTGAAAAACTTCAATAACTCCGAGTAATCTCGGGGTACCCCTTTAGGGATACTGAAAAAATAATTAATAAAGTTACCACCTTTACGGTTTAGGGTAGTAAGAAATGCTTACTACCCTTTTAAATTACTACATTTATTTTCAAAATTAATAATTAATAAATATCATGAACTGATATTTATTGCCTATCACAGTATATCAGTGGTTATAGACATATGATATTTGAAGCTATCTTCATTTTCTATAGCTCATTTATAAAATGATAATAAAACAATTTTTAAAATTCCTGGTATGAATTTACTTATTTTTAGTGAAAATAATAAAGAATTAAATAAAAGTATTGAAAATTAGTATTTACATATTATGTAGTAAGTAGATTTCTATTATTTAAATTAATAAAAATTATAAAACGTTAGCTTTAAGATACTAACTCTTAGGATTTTCGTAATATGTTTATACTATATATTAATAAAACTTTAAGAGTTTATATTAGAGTTTTATTAATAACTGTAGTTCAGAACTAGAAACATAAGTCCGTTATAGAACTAATATCTAGAACCAACACATACTATAAACTTATAGACATAAACCTGTATTTAAGCGCATCTTTATTATAGAAAATCAAAGCCTGTATTCTTTATTTAGGATATAGGCTTTAGTTATCTTCAATATATAAATAATATGAATTATTTGCATTTAATAGTTAAGTAGAAAACAGTACTATATATCTTTATATTAATAAATCTAGTTTCAATCTTTTTAAAATTTTAAAGTTATAAATTCCTATTTCTCATTACTTAGTTTGAAATTTTGTTTTTAGCTTGAGAGTGAATTAATTCCATAAAAATGGTTAATAATTATATGTATGTAAAATTATTAGTGAGGTTATTGTATTTCTCATAATACTTGAAATTTAAGAATCTTTAATAAGTTTTTAATTAATAAAAATTTGTACAGGCTTACAAACACTAAACTGTAACCATCCTATAAATGCCTAAATTAAAAAGTATATATAAATTTATATAGCAAATTAAAATGAAATAATTTTTGTAAAAAACATTTAGCTGAGTTTCAGTTAGAATACTTCAATATTAAAAATTAATAAAACAATTAGAATGTTACAGCAAAGTTTGTATATATTGATCTGTAAAGCACATTTGTAACATTAATAATTTTTCTATAAATTTTCAGTTAATAAATGTTTTGTAAGTAGCACATACTATTAATGATGATTTCATTATTAATAACATACCTATGAAGATTTTCTTTAATGTTTTAATAAGCCAGCTAACTAAAATAAATTCTACTGATTGGAGGCATTCTATATTGGATAAGCCTGTTAGAAAGATAACAAATAACTTCGGTAAAAAGAATACTGGTTTTTTTCCAAGCAAAAAGAATGGTAGAAGCATTGCTTATGAATCTCTTCTTGAACGTGATTATATGTATTTACTAGAATTTGATAAAGAAGTTATATCTTTTACCGAGCAGCCAGTTACACTCGAATACGATTATTTAAATAGAGAGAGAACTTATACCCCAGATTTAAAGGTTGTTAGAAAAGATAAAATTGAAATTGTGGAAATTAAACCAAAGTCTATATTATTTCAACTTTTAAATGATGATAAGAAAAAAACTAAGTTTGATGTTGCCAATTACTATTGTATTCAAAATGGATTTAAATTTAAAATTGTAACAGATGAGGATATTAATCAGGGATGTATATTAACGAATATAAAATATCTTTTTAGATATTCATTAGTATACGTTCCTCCAAGCGATGAACTAAAAATAAAAAATGAACTGGCTTTAGGAGAATTAGATATTGAAACATTATTAAATCGGTTAAACCTTTTAGAAAATTATAATCAATTTAAAGTTTATATATATTCTCTAATATTTGAGGGTGTAATCAAAATAGATTTAAAACATCCCTTAACTGATAAAAGTATTATTAAATTATAAGAGGTGATACGCTTTGAATCACATTCATCTAGCTGTGGGCCTAAGATTTAAGTTATATGAAAAAATATATATGATCTCAAAAATTCTTTCTGACGGTAATATTCAAGCTATCGATCAAGTTTTTAATAAAACAGTAATATTCACCAAAAAAGAGCTAATAAAACAACTTGATTTAGGTATATTGAATTTTGAGGTACATAACAGAAATTCTAAAAACAGTATCTGTGAAGCAAATTTCAAATTTGATATTGATGATATTGAGTTTGAGAAACATAAAGATGAAGCAATCTTTAAATTTAATGTAATTAAACCTTTCATTTTTAAGGATAATATATGTAGAACTAGAAGCGCTATAATAAAAAGGGTTGAAGAAGTTAACTCTTTAGAAAACAACAAACCTTTAGTGCAAGAATTATTTGATAGCAACTTCTTTTGTAAGGTTAGTGTTGCTTCGATATATAGATGGATAAATCAATACGAAGATAGCAATCGTGATATACGTTCACTAATTCCAGGATATAGAAATTGTGGTGGTAAAAATAAATTTAGATTATCAAGTGTAATTATAGATTTTTTACAAGAAGAAATTAACGATTACTATTTAAGTTCAGAACGGCCTACTATACGTGATTTATTTGATAAAATTAGGGAAAGAGTTGCGGATCATAATGAATTTTCAGATGAAAAGATTAAAGCTCCGTCATATCCTTCTATTACACATTACATAAAAAGTATACCAGAATATGATCTAATAGCATATAGAATTGGTAAAAGAACTGCAGAAAATAAATATGGTCAAGTAAATGGCGGTGTCGAAGTAACTTATCCGCTTGAAAGAGTCGAAATCGATGGAACGCCACTTGATTTAATAGTTACAGATGAAGAAGGTGAAACAATAGGGAGACCTACCTTCATACTAGCTTTAGATAAGTTATCTAGATATCCACTAGGATTTAGTTTAAGTTTTGGAAACGAAAGTTGGCAAGATGTAATGCTTTGTATTTGGCATATTCTAAAAGATAAATCGTATGTAAATGAAAAATATCCTGATATTAAAAATGAATGGTCTGCTTTTGGTATTCCCCAAATTAAGAAGTAAAAGGGATAAAAATAACAAAGGATATAAAACCAGAAGATTATAGTGATTTGACCCCTCTGACAGACAATCATGTAAATCCTTATGGTTAATTATTAGAGTATTATGGTCAAGTATAATGAAACATCGCTAATTTTAGCAAAGTAAAAATTATTGAAATTCCATAGTGTAGTGGTACACGGCTTCGTCCTATAGATTGTTTCGGAAATTGAGCAGTTTTTGATTTATAGCATAATTTTAGCTTAAAATCGAACTCTTTCTTTCTTCGGCTCAACTTCCGAATCCAACTCTATTCAAAAGTGCGAACTTAATTTATATAATTTGTGGGATTAGGGGCATCTCCACATACTAAAAATATTTGTTATAATGTGGTATTTACCATCTATTAAGTATAAATAAAAAAGGCAATATTGCCTTTTTTATTTTATAGAGATTATTCTATTTAAAATATACCATATAAACATAATCTAAGAACCTTTTTTAAGTGGTCAAATAATTCCACTAAAGGTCTTTTATATTCAAACCAGTTTGCTATTTCATAAAATAAATATGTATTTATGAGTCGTATTTTTATATCAAGATCTTTATAAATATTTTCATTTAGATCCTTTGAATGTTCTATGATATACAAATGAATATTTTCAAATTTTACTATTTCTTTACTTTGATCAGCCTTATTTATAATTAATAATTCCTTAATATAGCTATTGAAAAGTTTTTCTTCTTTCATTATTCCTTTTGTCATTACTTTAAAAAAACTTAATAAATTTTCTTCAATGGTTTCATTATTGTCTATTATACTATCTAGCTTAAGTGCAACAAATCTTTCTGATGACCATTGGAATAATACCTCTCTTTTAGAATTAAAAAAGTTATAAAAAGTACCTTTTGCTATTCCTAATGTCTTTGTAATCTCATCTATAGTTGTAAATTCATATCCCTTTTCTCTAAATAAAGATATAGAAGTATCAAAAATTCGCTTTCGAATTAGTTCTTTTTGCTGCTTATATAAAGACATATATACCTCCAAAATTTGTTTCAATTTATAACCTAAGCATAGCAAAATTAAAATACAATGTAAATAACAGTGTAGTAACTATAACCTTATTAACTATTGTTTACAAATACACTATATATATGTTACAATATGACCGTGGTCATATAATGAACATAGTCACATATTTTGTTTTAATTTTATATTTAAAGGGGTAATTTAATGAGAACAGTGAATATTTTAGGATTAGGGCACTATGTGCCAAGTAATATAGTTACAAATGATGATTTATCTAA
The DNA here is from genome assembly GCF_014231265.1 of Clostridium sp. DJ247. Taxonomy (NCBI): domain Bacteria; kingdom Bacillati; phylum Bacillota; class Clostridia; order Eubacteriales; family Clostridiaceae; genus Clostridium; species Clostridium sp. DJ247. The sequence goes on from NZ_JABAIW010000022.1 coordinate 44,332, forward strand.
AGTAGTTGATACATCTGATGAGTGGATATTTTCAAGAACAGGGATAAAAGAACGTAGGATTTCCAAATATGAAAATACTACCGACTTAGCTGTTGAGGCCGCACGTCTCGCAATTAAGGATTGTAATATTTGTCCAAAATCTATTGATTTGATTGTAGTTGGAACTGTTACTCCTGATTACTTTGTACCATCCACAGCTTGTTTAGTTCAAGAAAGGCTAGGAGCAGTGAATGCAACCTGCTTTGATATAAATGCAGCTTGCTCAGGTTATATTTACGGAATAAATGTAGCATCTCAATTTTTAAAAACAAATCAAAGCAAGATTGCACTTGTTATAGGTGTTGACATTATGTCAAAAGTCTTAAATTGGAATGATAGATCAACATGTGTACTTTTTGGGGATGGTGCATCCGCAGTTGTTTTAGGAATTGGAAATTATGGAGGAATTATCTCAATGTATACAGGCTCAGACGGAAGTAAGGGCAATAGCCTTTTTATACCTGGTATTCCGTTAAAAAATGTAATTGTAAGTTTCAATCAATCCGTTGCAAATGAAATTAACATGCAAGGTTCTGATGTATTTAAGTTTGCAACAAATGCTATCATAACAAGCATCAATACTATATTAAACAACTCTTCAACATCATTAAGTGAAATAAAATATATAATTTGCCATCAAGCAAATTATAGAATAATTGAATATGTTGCAAAAAAACTAAATATAAATATAGATAAGTTTTATATAAACCTACAGAAGTATGGTAATACATCGGCTGCCAGTATAGGAATTGCTTTTGATGAAGTATACATAACTGGACAGCTTAGTAAAGGTGACAAAGTTATTCTAGTAGGATTTGGCGGGGGATTTACTTGGGGATCAATTTTAGTTCAGTGGACTAAGGAAAAAATAATGTAACAAATTTATTATTAATAATCAATTATACCTGCATATAATTTAGATTAAAACCTAGCCAATGAAATACGATAGTTTATAATGCTTAAATCAATTCTTTGGTCAACAATCTTTAATTTCAATCTTTATATAAAAATACTTACAAGAGGAGTTGAATAGTAAAAGAAACCCGTGTTTACCAAAGAAAAGAAAAAACCGCTGTAAAAGGTTAAAAGACAAAAGGAATATCCATATCTGGTTATCAGGCAGCTTAGAAATGTGAAATAATAACAACGAATAGTCATAATATTGTTATTTTGCAACATAACTAAAGCCTACATCAATTTAGATACAGGCTATTATTTAATAAAGCATTGCTGTGGAACAAATGATTTATTTAGATCCTAATTAATTTTAGTACCTATATAATTTTTGTGGACATACTTATAATATTGATATAAGGAGAATAAAATGATAGATTTATTTAGAGCATTTACTATAAAGGATGATTTTTTTTATGATGGTGCATTTATTGCTAAAGTAAAATATCAACGGTTTCAACCAAAATTAGATAAAGAAACTTATAAAAATGAGGTTGTAAAAAGTAATAGACGACTTTGTGTAATCAATTGTAGTGGGTATGTTAATAATGAAATTGCAGAAACATTAACAGTTTATTTAATGATGAATGTAACAGTTAAAGAATCTATTCAAACAGAAACTGTTAAAGATAATGGGACTTTATGGCGTAATTTCTCAAAAGAAGAAATTGCAGATTTTAGTCATCTTACAGGAGATACAAATTCTATTCATCTTACTGAAAATCCCGTTGTACAAGGATTGCTTATACTGAAAGAACTTTGTGATACAACTAAAACTAATGAAATAGAAGTAAAATATATTCATCCTGTTTACGGGTGTAATCCAGTTTATATAAAATACGAAGGAAATCTTATCAAGGGTTTTAGTAATGGTATATTATGCTTTCAAGCAACTCTGTTTTAAAATATTTTTAAGTTTACATTTTTATAGGATGTGAATTTAGGGAAGCCCAAAATCGCTTCCCTAAAAAATTACTATATTATCAACACTATTCATAAACATAGCCTATTTGTAAAACTTGCTCTTAGGGGAATAAAGGCACTCAATATTTATATAGTAAGAAATAATATCTTAATAAGAAAAATAATAATGATAATAAAGATAACTTATAACTGTAGTAAAATTGCAATGTAAATTAGATATTTTATTTAGGCACTAATTTGTTTTAGTACCTATTATTTTTGTTTATATCTGCATGTAATTTAATAGTGTAATATTACGTGATTGCTACGTAATCATAAGTTATTAAGAATGAATTCAACCAGCTACTTAATTCGTTTCAAAATTGGATGATCTTCTTTCAACTCTAGCAAATCCCATAGGTTCCCATATAAATCCTTAAATACCGCAACCATTCCATAGGATTGATCTTTGGGCTCTCTCACAAATTCTATTCCCCTTGAGATCATTTCATTATAGTCTCTCCAAAAATCATCAGTGTTTAAAAATAGAAAAACTCTACCGCCTGACTGGTTGCCTATAAATGGCTCTTGTTCAGGTTTAGATGCTCTTGCAAGTAATATTGTGGTACCGACTGATCCAGGGGGCGATATTACTACCCATCGTTTATCTTGTTCGGGCTGATAAGTATCTTCAACTAATGTAAAATTAAGCTTTTTAGTATAAAACTCTATTGCCTCATCATAATCTTTTACAACTAGAGCTATGTGAACTATTGATTGAATCATTTTCCCAACTCCTCACAATTTTGGACTTTTTTATTCAAGCTACATTTTCATACATCATTTTTTGATTACAAAGTCAAGTTTCATTTAACGAACCTCGAGAATGAATTTTTGTATAACTACGGTATTCCCGACACTCTTGAAATAAGTATTCACTTTTTCAATACCGATAGGTAAGCTACCGCTTTTACCTCTAAGAGCAGTCAGAGTAGCTTTTGTCGGCTAAGTCAGAGAGATTACTCCCTCCTTCTCGCCTAAGAACCGTACTTGTTCCTTTCAAAACATACGGCTCAAGCATACATTTATCCTAAATCTTGGTTATATTAGCCCTGCTGATTTCTTGTTTTTAATATATTTTAGGCAATTTCTTAATTGGGCTTCGTCAGGTAAATCTTCTTTAACAGGAAATAACTTATGATATTCTATGTGACATGATATGTGTACTAATTGAAGGTTCTTATATTCATCACTTCCACCTTTGATTTTAGGTATTTTATGATGTGTTTCTAAACCTTCCTTAAAGTCAGTTATACTCATTCCACATAATGGACATTTGTAATCCTGTTTCTTTGCTAATTTTTGTCTGTAAGCAACATTGTTTTTATCAAACTCTTTCTTATCTCTTTTGCGGAAATATTCTTTGAGTTCTTTATTGTATGGGCTATAGTCATGTTTTATTTGATGGTGTCTGACTATAGGTGTCCATGCCATTTTCTTTAATTGATTATTTGTTATCGGGTCAGTTAATATCCATTTATTTTTACTCTGTCCTGTTTTATCAGGCTTGAAGTATCTGTCCTTAATCCAGTTCCAACTTTTCTTTGGGTGTAACCTTCTTAAAAATCTATATACATTAGTCCATACATAATTATCCATTGCTGTATAAACTTCTTTGGATACAACCGATGACCAGTAGTTTGCTGTTCCTATAATTATAGGATTTAATGTGTTAATAAGGGTTTTAATGTTTTTACCATACAACATTTTCGTATTTTTTGAGATTTTACCTTTAAAACTCTTTATGCTATCTTTTGAAGGTTTGATTATTAACTTACTTCCATTTTGTGTTTTGTATCTTTTGATATTAAAACCAAGGAAATCAAATCCTTCTGTGATATGTGTTATTTTGGTTTTTTCCTGTGCTAATTCTAAACCTCTTTTTTCAAGATATGGTTTAAGAGTTTCATATAAATTTATTGCATCTTGCTCATTTTCACACATTACTACAAGGTAAGTAGCCCAAGGGAATCTCACCCTTAGGCTCTCTCAGAACCGGACTTGAACCTCTCAGCTCATCCGGCTCCCATTATCCAGCCGTAGGCAGAATACCCATCTGCCAATGTGCGAATAGTTTGGGTAATTGCCTTGCAATTCTTCCCATCCATCTCTCTGCTCTTGTTCTGTGTCTTTCTAGTTTCTTATATTTTCTTCTAGCCCAATGGACTAGCGCTTTATTCATATGACGCAGAACTGTGTATAGCGCTGATTTATAAAAGCGTCCGTAATAATTTATCCATCCTCTTATAACCGGATTGAACATATCAGATATATCTATTAGTTCCTTGTCCGGTTTCAGGTGTAACCTCCAGCTTCTTATAACTTGCCTCATTGCTTTGCAAGCTTTATTGCTAACTGCCGGTAAAAAACTTATGAAATACTTTCCATACTTATTCTTAGACCTTCTCGGTCTAAAAGTATACCCAAGAAAATCAAACTTTGTTATTTGGTAATTTCCATGTCTGTCATCATCTTTACAGTATACTATTCGTGTTTTCTCTGGATGTAGCTCTAATCCACATTGGTTAAACCTTTGGTTTAATTTCTTCAATAGGTTATCAGCTTGATACTTTGTTTTACAGTGTACTACCGCATCATCTGCATAACGTGCCCATGGATTATTAGGGAAATTAATTTCCATCCATTTATCAAACGTATAATGTAGAAAGAGATTTGCCAAAACCGGGCTAATTACCGAACCTTGAGGCGTTCCGGATGTTCTCTCTATTATAATCCCATCCTTATTTTGGAGTGGTGCTATTAGCCATCTTTCAATATAAAGAAGTATCCATTTACAGTCAGTGTGTTTTCTTACAGCCTTCATCAATAGGTCATGGTTGATATTATCAAACAAGCCTTTGATATCAAATTCAAGAATCCAATTGTATTTCCAACATCTTTTTCTTACCGTTGCAATTGCATCAATCGCTGATTTCATTGGTCTATATCCATAGGAATCAGGATGAAATATTGGCTCCACTTTTGGTTCAAAGTGCATCTTTACTACCATTTGGGCTATTCTGTCCGAGACTGTTGGTACTCCTAATATTCTTACCCCTCCATTTTTCTTTGGTATTTCCACCGCTCTTACTGGTGGTGGAAAGTAAGTTCCAGAGGACATTCGGTTCCATATCTTGTATAGATTATTCTTTAGATTCTTTTCGAAATCTTCAATAGATTCTTTATCTACACCAGCAGCACCTTTATTCGCTTTTACTCGTTTGTATGCTTCCCATACACTCTGTTTTGTTATATTAAACGACTTTATTTTCTCCATTTAGTTCCTCCCATATTTGGTTGACCAAATTTTAAAACTGGATAATACAGCTCCCTTCGCTCCACTTCCATTACAGAAGGTTCATAACTACTACGGTCTGTTCCGCCCCTATACTTCGCATTGGTACTCTCATCCTTGTGGGGCCTCCACTTGGATTTCTTCCTTAACATCGAAGTCGTAGGTTCCCACGTTCCACACAGAAGCCTATGTTATATTCACGCCACCTTCATGCCGGTCACCATCTAGTCAGTAAACAGGTATCCTCTAGATTTATCCCAAGTTAACGACTCCCCCTTGGTTTTGATGACATTCCTACGCTTTCGACACTTTATCAGTGGTTCATTTTATTCGTCTCTATAACACATATCTGACAAAATCTAGTTCTGCCTTTTCCTTAACGCTCACTACCGTGGCTTTTGACCAAAGCAGCTTAAGGTGATTTGAAACCTCCACCTGTATGGCGGTTTCGAAGGGCCTTCCTTCATCTTCTGTGCAGCATAGCTGCACTAAGCAACTATTTCAGTTGCTTTCGTGCGCCTTCGTGGCGCACAATCATCTGCATATCTAACCATGTATGCAGGTATTAAGTTGCTTCTTTCCCGTAGCGCAGACATTTTACCCCATTGGATAGAATAATTATAATTTGTGCGTTTATTTTCCCATTGTTTTGATAACCACTCATCAAACTTATCCATATAGACATTAGCAAGCAATGGTGAAATTATCCCCCCTTATGCAAAGAAAGTTATTATGCAAAGTAAACAGCTGAAATGCTGATAAATACTAAAGTTTTATTTGATTTACTTTGCATAATATTTTAGATTTTACTCAGTCATTTTTATAATTTAAATAGAAATTTAACTGTATTTTGTTTGAATTACTTATTAAAAATGAACTTTCTTTGCTTTTTTTACTGTTTATACTTTGAGATATTATGCTAAGTAAATTTAATCAAAGGTAGCTATTTTACACGTTTTACAGTTTCAACTTTGCATAATGTCTAACTTTGCATAAGGTTCATTATGCAAAGCTTCGCATAATCCGCCTTGCTGAGTGCCACCATCATTGATTTCACATTCTCCTATAATACCAGCTTTAAGCATTGACTTAATAATTTGAATAATCCTTCTATCTTTAATACCCATATGATATAGGCGTTTGAGTAATATTCTATGATTGATTTTATTAAAACACTTACTTATATCACCTTCAATTATCCAGTAATATCCTGTTTTATGAACTAAATCAGTTATTCTTTGCAAAGCCATTTGTGCATCTCTCATTGGTCTAAAACCATAGGAATGTTTAAAGAATTGTGCTTCAAGAATTGGTTCAATCACTATTCTTATACACTCTTGTACAATCCTATCCCTTATGGACGGTATACCTAATGGCCGTTTCTCAGATTTACCTGGTTTATCAATATATTTCCGTTTAATCTTTTGTGGAGTAAAATTTAAAAATGCACTCTGTATATCTTTTATAACCCACTCATAAGGCTTTTCCAAATAATCTTTTTGCATTGTCTTGTAGTCAACGCCAGGAGTTTTACTACCTTTATTTGACTTAATATTGTGTATTGCAGTAATTATTGTTGTTTCCGATGAAATGATTTCAACTAGTCCCTTAATAGAAGGTCTTTTACCTTCTTCTATAGCTACTTTTGCAATATTATATAGATTATCTATTACTATTCGCAGTTCTGCTTCAGATTTTAAGTAGTCAAATTTTTGTGCCATATGCACCGCCTCCTTTCGATTTGGTGTTTATGGTTTTAGTCAGTTTCGCCTACGGCTTCCTTGACAGACTGGTTACATGTTTTACTGTATAAACTATGCCCCTTCACTCTGCATCCATTACAGAAGCTTCATCACTACTACAGGTTGCTGCCCTACAATTTCATCAGTCATTTCCTACTGATTAGGACTGGTATACCACCCATTACGCATTTAGCGTATCCTATTGCAGTTCCCTTGTTCCTGTCATTCTAGCTTTACATGGCAGTTTTAGCTCCACCCTTTGACCCGACTGCCACTTTCAACCAGTGTGGTTCTAACATTGAAAGTCTTCGACCTTTATGGTTTTGGATTGAATTCCAAGGAAGTAATTGTAATTCAACGACAGTACCCCAAATGGAGCAGATTTCTTCTTAATCGAAACCTTATAATTTACGAGCCGTACTTTCGGGTAATTTGTCAGTCTTTAAGACATTCTAAGCATGACTGCTTTATAGCTTCCAGCGTACTTACTATCATCACAGATAGCATTTTCCCCAACTTCACCGAGCTTCGCACATCAAACATGGTACTGTTTATGCACGTCGGAGTATTAGAAATTTTGTCACCCCTCACACAGGGTCAGGTAAGAACTTCCCCTACCAATTCAAATGACAAGTTCTACTTGATTTTTTTTCTTTTATTTTTTTTATCTAGTAGTCCGATTTTGTTGTATATTTCTATACAGATTGTTCGAAAACAAGGCGCACACTGCTCATTATAGACATAATCAACTTAATTTAATAAACATCAGCTTTGTTATAATGCACTTTTGATCCTTACAATATATTACTGCATTTTAAAATAACCTATACAATTAGCACCAATTATACCAAAATACCTTTATTAAAGTTAACTATATTTACATAATTCTATAAAAGCCAATGATTCCCTTCATAAAGCAACATAATATCACGCGACAAAAAACATCAGAGTTCGCCCCTAATGTTCATATTGATATTATATTTTAATTCTCTTTGGAAAACATCCTATTGGATTTTGATTTATTAGGTAAATTGGTTGTGGCAATCGGGGAAGTATCAGATATTACAGAGTTCGACAAAGACAAATGCGATATTGGGAAGAAAAAGGCATTATCCAGTCTTCAAAAGAAGGAGTGGGAACAACAAGGAAGTACAAATACCTTAACATCAAAAAAATTCTTTTGGTAAAGGAACTTATGGATGATGGTTTTACCTTGGATGCAGTAGCGAAGAAAGTTGAGGAACGAATGAGAACAATAAACGAAGTATTTGCGAAACTTGACAGTGGCAATACACAGAAAAAGCAAGAGAAATAATAATATAGTCTCAAACCTTTTGAGACTCTCCAATAAGCATTTGGAATTTAAAAAAGTTTTGCATATCCTCTAATTTTTTTATAATATATAAATGGAGATAAAAACACAGTTTCGGTTGGTAGTCCGAACCTATTTATGTTATATAGATTGCAGTAACCTTCCCTCCTGGGGTCGTCCATTCTCCATTTTAAGTTTACTTAACGGGAGGAAATATAAAATGAATACAAGCATTAAATTAACTGTATTTTTTGAAGGGGCGTTCTGGGTAGGAGTATTTGAAAAAACCTATGAAGAAAAGTATGAAGTTTCAAAGGTTATATTTGGTTCTGAGCCAAAAGATTATGACGTGTTTAATTTTATAATAAGAAGCTTTTACACTTTAAGATTTAGTAATTCCTTGTCTCTTAGCGAAATACCTGAAGTAAAAGAGAAGAAAATAAGTCCTAAAAGACTTCAAAAAGAAATCAAAAAAGAAACAGAAAATAAAGGTATAGGTACAAAGGCACAACTTGCTATGAAACTACAATATGAAACCAATAAGGTAGAAAGGAAAAAAATCTCAAAAGAAAAAAAAGAGGAAGAGAAAGAGAGAAAATTTGAATTAAGACAGCAGAAGAAACTAATGAAACATAAGGGACATTAGTGCATTATTATGTAAAAAATTCTCAGTTACAATTAAAGTATCTGTAACTTTAATTGTAACTGAGAATTCTAAAAATATAATTAAACACAATTAAGGTTTGTCTAGTTTAATAAGATTTTAAGCAGACAATTTATTATAAACCTCTTTCTCTTTTCCTTCTTTAGCTATATACCAATAGGCAAGTCCAACAAATACTGCTCCACCTACTATATTACCTAATGTTACAGCAGTTAAATTATGAATCCATCCACTGAAGGATATATTTGCCTTATGTGGTATCATCAACGCTGTTGTAAGTAACGTCATATTAGCTATACAGTGCTCAAAACCTGAAGTTATAAAGGCATATAGACACCAAAAAATCATTATAAGTTTTGCTGACTCACTTTTTAATTTATAAAATGACCATACTGCAAGACAAACTAAAATATTACATAATATTCCTCTTATAAATAATTGCATAAAAGTTGGTGCCATTTTTGCTGCGGCTCCTTTTAAAATATATTCTGCAGTATCTCCTTGTGCAAGACCTGATGCTACAAACATCCATGCAACTAATATAGACCCTATAAAGTTTCCTACATAACTAAAAACACATATGTTCCATACGGATTTCCAACTAACTTTCTTTTCCAAAACTCCTATTGGCATGATTAAAGTATTACCTGTAAACAAGTCAGCTCCACATAAAAGTACTAAGCTTAAACCTATACCAAAAGATGCTCCCATTACAATTTTTGTAGCTGGTGAATGAATTGAATTAAGCATTCCACCCATAGTAAAGATAAATACGATTGCTAATCCTATATATAGTCCAGCTAAGGCTGATGAAACTACATATTTCATCTTACCCCTCTCAAAAAGATTTACCTTCTTAATTGCTGATGCACTTAGTTTGTTAATTTCTTCACTATACAAATTATTCATCCTTTCACCTTCTATTTTTACACACTTAAAATTAAATTTAAACATCATCAAAATTATATCATGTTATACTTATTATTTCTATTTTTTTCGACACATTTTTTAAATATCGAAAGTTATATCAATGTTTCCATTGGCAACATTAGTTATTTCGTTAACTTGCTCATATAAATCATATCCCAATATTCCAATGAAGGAATGTTAAATGTTATGTAGTTTCCACCATCGTCAGCTCCTGTTTTAAAAGGCAAACTAAATGTTGAATATATTTTCTTAGATAGGGAATACTTATAAGTATATCTATGGATTGCCCGTAAACATCGTTAACCTTTTTAAAAAAGTCTGCATCAATAAATTAAGAGCAACCTAACTTCTCGGATAGTACATAATAATAGCAACCCCAATCAGTGCAATAATTCCACCAATTAAATCATATTTATCTGGAATCACTTTATCAATTTGCCACCCCCATAAAATTGAAAGAAAAATAAAAATACCTCCATAGGCAGCATATACTTTACCAAAGTTAGCACTTTCAGATTGAAAGGTTGGAACTACACCATAAAGAATTAATACAATAGCACCTAGTAATCCATACCAAATACTTTTATTTTCTCGTAACCATATCCAAATAAGATATCCGCCGCCAATTTCAAATAGTCCTGCCAATACAAAGTAAAATAATGATTTAAGTATTTCCATAAATAGTCCTCCTAATATTATCATGTAATAAATTACTATCTCTATCTACATTATAAGTAAATTATACTATTATACACTATATACCTGGCATTGCTTAGGTAGATTTTATCCGAAAAGTTGTATTTGAAGTTCTTTGAAAATATATAGCAAAAAGTATAATTTATGATACCGTACTTGTCAACTATGTATATACTTCCCCATTATATACCATATATCTTAAAAGTACGTTCTTCTCTTATACCACAATTAACTTATAATAAAATATGTATACTAATTTGAATTAAAATTGTTATTATAATCAATATTTTGTGGAGGTGCAACTATGCAATATAGAAGTTTTGGAAAACTAGATTGGAAGGTTTCTGCTTTAGGCTTTGGATGTATGCGTTTACCTAATATTGAAGGAAGTCCAAGTAGTGGCAACATAAACGAAAATGAAGCTATAAATATGATTCGCTATGCTATTGATAAAGGTGTAAACTACATAGATACTGCTTATCCTTATCATGATGGTTATAGTGAAATCGTTGTTGGTAAAGCATTAAAGGATGGATATAGAGAAAAGGTTAAATTAGCAACTAAATCTCCAGTTTGGCTTATAAAAAAAGCCGAAGACTTCGACAAGTATTTAGATGAACAATTAGAAAAATTACAAACAGATCATATTGATTTTTATCTTCTTCACGCTCTTGATAAAGAAAAATGGGAAGATGTTGTTCTTAAATTTAATCTGTTAGAGAGAGCTGAAGCTGCTATTGATTCTGGTAAAATTAAACACATAGGTTTTTCATTCCATGATAATTATAATAGTTTTAAAACGATAGTTGATGGTTATGATAAATGGGATTTTTGTCAAATCCAATATAATTTTATGGATACAGAAAATCAAGCTGGGACAAAAGGGTTGAAATATGCGGCTTCTAAAGGTTTAGCTGTGGTTATAATGGAACCATTATTAGGTGGAAAATTGGCCAACCCACCAAAACCTGTTCAGGATATTTTTGATAGTTCTGAAAATAAGCGTACACCTGTAGATTGGGCCCTACAATGGATTTGGAACCAACCTGAAGTTTCTCTTGTGCTAAGCGGTATGAGTACTATGGAACAAGTTCAAGGAAACATAACTTCTGCTAAAGCTTCTAGTATAAACTTATTACAAAATAAAGAATTAAGTATTATTGAAGCTGTTCAAAAAAAATATAGAGAATTATTCCCAATTCCATGTACAAAATGTAGTTACTGCTTACCTTGTCCTAATGGTGTAAATATACCTAAAAACTTCGAGATTTATAATAATGGCTTTGCATACAATGCCGTAGAAGCTGCCCGTTCTTCTTATACAAGATTACCTGATGAAGCTTCCAAATCAAGCTCTTGCATTCAATGTAGAGTGTGTGAAGAAAAATGTCCTCAGAAGATACAAATTAGTCAATGGATGCCTAAAATTCATTCAGTATTAGGAGAAAATAACTCCTATTAAAATCCACTTACATAATTAGGACTAATCAAACATGTTTGATTAGTCCTATGATAGTAGAAATATTACTTAAATTGTGTACCTAATGCATTCGCAGCTATCTGCACTGGATTATCATTAAGGTTTGTTATTTTTTTAACTAATACAATAATACAATATAGTTGTTATAATATTATCAAATTATATTGTCATATACTTATATTTTTTTGCACTTGTTGTTTATTTAACACGAAATTATTACTTATATGTTCATAATTATAGAAACACAATAAAAACCTTAAATTTTATAATAATGCTTCCAAGCACCTACATACATAAAAAACTTAACACAATATTAACTTAAATAACATAATATATTACAAAAAACACACCAGACAAAGGAGGTCCTAATTGTGGAACTCTCAAATAAAAATACTAATAATTTTTGTGGTATAGATATAAGAAATTTAACTTTTATTGGAGAGGGTCGTCAAGGGAGGGCATATTATTTACCAAAAGATAAGGTAATTAAAGTATTTAAAAGTAAGAAATCATGTAAAAATCAACTATTTATTTTAAAACATTCAAGTAACAGTAAATTTTTTCCTAAAGTTTACGACTATGATAATTATTCAATAGTAATGGAGTTTATCAAAGGAATAACCTTAAAAGAATATTTGAAAAGTAACAATTTAAGCAAAAACTTGTCACTCCAATTAGTTAATCTTATTAATGAATTTGAAAAATTAGGCTTTACAAGATTAGATATACGCTTAAATCATATATATGTACAGCCAGATGAATCTGTTAGAATAATAGATCCTAGAGATAATTTCAGAATTATTCAACCTTTTCCAAAGCTTATGTTAAAAGGTCTTTTTAGACTTAATAAGCTTAATGATTTTTTCAGTTTAATAAAAGATGACTATCCTGACAAATTTTCAAAATGGCAAAGCATGTGGAAAACCTATAAAGCCTAATTTATTTAAATTTAATAATTGTATTTTTGTATAGACTAAAAGCCCGGTATCAACCGAGCTTTTTTTGATTAAATTTACTTAAAGTTAAATACTTCACTATAGATGACCACGCCCAAAATTCAACTTATACTCCAGGATATATTACCATGTTTCGTTGCTTTAAATTTTTTTAATATTAGTAGATAATAAATATTAAAAAATAACTTTAACTTTTTATTGAAATCCAAATAATCTTTATGTTATAATAAATTCATAGAATTTACCAAATTTCTATTATGAATATTTCTTAATATAAGTAAATGAATATTATATTAAGAGAAGGAATATCATAATAAAGTAATGTGAATACGAAAACAAAAGGAGTGTTTTTTATGAAAAAGGTTGATATATATACAAGTAATACTTGCGGTTATTGTCACGCTGCAAAGGAATATTTTGATGAAAATAGAGTTGAATACACTGAGCATAATATTTCATCAAATCCAGAAGCTAGAAAAGAACTTATGAAAAAGGGATATATGTCTGTTCCTGTAATTGTAATTGATGGTGAAGAAATATTAGGTTTTGATAAACCAAAAGTTTCCTCATTATTAGGACTATAATTTCATAAAAGTATTTCTATCTGATACATTAAAATTTCAGAAATAAATTTAAATAAAAGGTGTAAAACTTAGATATTTAACGAAGTTTTACACCTTTTATATCTATAATCTGAAGAATAATATTTGAGGATTAATCAATTCGCACCAAATCATAATCATAGATTTGAGCTCTCTGCTTAACTAAGAGTAAAGAGCAACTACATACCTGGATAAGGATTTCTACTTTTTAATAATTTTTAATATTTCTTTTTCCACTTTTTCAATATCAGGTACATAACTTTTTAGTACTTTCATTTCTCCCTTTAAAACATACTGTCCTAGAGATGCAGGAATGAAAACACTATCTCCTTTTTGAAGCTTTTCTACACCATGCTGATAACTTATCTCTCCTTTGCCTTCTACTATTGTAAATACAAAAAATCTTTCAGTATCACTTATTTCTTCTACTTGACTTCTTATATCATATAATTCTAAAGAAAAGTCTTTACATAAACATAAAAATGTCTTATGAAATCCTTCTTTTTCTATTTTAATGCCTGTGCTTTTTTCTCCTCTTAAATTTAAATCAACAACATCTAAGGCTTTGTCTATATGAAGCTCTCTTCCTCTATCATAGTCATATACCCTATAAGTGGTGTCACTATTTTGTTGAATTTCAGCTATAACAACACCTTCTCCAATAGCGTGTATTAATCCACTCTTTACAAAGTATACATCACCTTTTTCAACAGAAATTTTATTCATATAAGACTCTAGATTGCCAGTTTCTATAGCTTTTCTAAATTGTTCTTTTGTACAGCCTTCCTTTGTTCCAACAATCAGATTTGCACCTTCTAAAGCCTCAACTACATACCATACTTCTGTTTTCCCCATATCGCCTTCTGCTGCTTTTGCATAACTATCGTTAGGATGTACTTGAACAGATAAACTTTCTTTTGCATTAATAAGCTTAATTAAAAGCGGAAACCAATCAGCAGAAATTTCCGTTCCTATAAGCTTTGTACCTTTTTCTTTAATTAACTCATCTAATTTTTTACCCTTAAATTCACCATTAGCTACAATACTCATACCATTTTTATGACAAGCTACATCCCAGCTCTCCCCTATATTTCCTTCTGGAAGATTATTTCTAAATAGAGCTAAATCCCTTCCTCCCCATACTTTATCAAAATATAAATTTTCAAATTTTATAGGATACATACTGCGACCTCCATATTAATTATGTTTTACCAATTGCTTCTATTATACAATATATTATTTCTCTAACTCAACTTTAAGCTATACGTTCTCAAAAGTATATAGATAGTTAACTATAAAACTAAACTTATCTAACTTTCCAACTTCACGATAAATATTAGTATTCTAGATGTACTTTAGATAACAAGGTGGCAAATTGACATTATGATATTTTAACTCTAGACCCTATATGTTATCATAAAAGTCCACTTATTTTGAAATAAAACAAAGCTAATAACTCAAGAAAATTGTGATTAACAACTTTCCCGTATTATTAGCTTTGTTGGTATCATAACCTTCTTATTGATAGTTCTTCCACTTTTTAAACGCTCTAGAATTAAATCTACTGCAGTTTCCCCCATAAAATCTGTATATACTTTTACAGTACTTAAGGCAGGAGTCATATATTTTGCCGTTGGTATATCATTAAATCCAATGATACTTATGTCTTTTGGAATGTTGAATCCAGCTTCCAGCACTGCCTTATATGCACCTATAGCCATAGAATCACTAGCTATAAAAAATGCCATTGGCGGCTTTTTCCTTGATAGGGTTTCTTTCATTAATTTATATCCATCAGCATGAGTATAGTTTCCTAATAGCACATAGTCACTGTTATATTTTCCAATACTATTCATATATTCTATATAAGTGTCTTCTCTATAATCCTTCAGTTTTTCTCTGCAGTTGTTTACATATTCTTCTCCACCTATATAAAATATTTCTTTATGTCCCTGAGAAATAAAATAGTCTAGAGCGTTAGTTACAGCTTTTCTAAAATCTACAACTACTGAGTCATACATATTCTCATCTGGAGAAGAATCTACAAAAACTATATTATTTGTAAGGTTATTAAAACTTTCTATATCATTTTGCCCAAACTTACCTATAGCGATTATACCATCTAAATTTTCAATTTTATCGTATTTATCGCCTTTATTAATTCTAACAAAATATATATGTTCACTTAAGCATCGTTTTTCAATGCCCATCCTAATAGATAAATAATATGGATCTTCTAGCTCCTCCTTGTCAGAATACCAATGAACAATTCCTATATTTATATAATCAGACTTTTTTACTTTTCTCTCACGTAGAGTTACATAATCTAGCTCTTCAGCAACTTCGAAAATTTTTTTCTTTGTGCTGTCTGAAACGTTTATAGTTTCATCAAAATTTAGAACTCGAGATACAGTGGCTATAGAAACTCCCGCTTTAGCTGCAATATCTTTTATAGTTGCCATAAACAACGCCCTACCTTCTTAATAACTTAGTTAAATCTCATATTTAGCTTTCTGTGTCTAAATATAGGGTTCCAAGCTTGAAACTTAACTTATACGTAGGAATATGTTGACAAAACTGAAGGCACATTTAAAAACTTTTTTATCAGTCTTAGTGAATTGTTTTAGAAAATCTTAGAACCTTAGATTGCTTGAGCGAAGCGAGTTTATCGAAGGTTCTTAGGTTTTCTAAAACACGAACTTTAGACTGATTAAAAGTTTTTAACGTGCTGAAGTTTGGCAACATATTCTGGAGTATAAGTTAAGTTTCCACTGCGGACCCCTACAACATCTACAATGAACTAATAAATGCATTAAATGCATTTTGCCCTTTTTCATCTCTTTTAAAAACACCAGCGTGTTCAAGTACTTTTGCGAACTTAATTCCTACTTCTTTTTGTAATATTTCATCAATATTATCATAATTTATATTGCGATATTTTTCAATTATATCTTTACACCAATCTTTATGTTTATATAATTCTTCTTTTCCATCTATATCATCTATCTTATCTGTATTAACCAAATAGTATGCTAAATCTTTAAGTTCAGTTTTTAATCTTGCTGGCAATACTGCCAATCCCATAACTTCTATAAGTCCTATATTCTCTTTCTTAATGTGGTGCAATTCAATGTGGGGATGAAATATACCATCTGGGTATTGCTCTGTAGTTCTATTATTTCTAAGAACCAAATCTAATTGGAACTTTCCGTTGCTCATTCTTGCTATAGGAGTTACTGTATTATGCGGAACACCATTTGTATAGGCTAAAACATCAACTGTCTCATCTGAATATTCTATCCACTTTCTATATATATAATAACCTGCTTCAATTAAAGCTTCCTTATCTTCTCCATCTAATCTTACAACGGACATAGGCCACTTAACCTTACCTACTGCTATATTCTTAAACTTTTCAATATTAAATTTCTCTTCAATCGGTGCCTTTGCCATAGCAAACTCATAGTTTCCACCTTGAAAATGGTCATGAGACAGAATTGAACCTCCCACTATAGGTAAATCAGCATTAGAACCTATAAAATAATGTGGAAACTTTTCTATAAAATCTAATAATCTTATAAAGGTTTCTCTTGAAATTTTCATAGGTTCATGTTCACCTTTAAGTACTATACAATGCTCATTATAGTAAACGTATGGAGAATACTGAAAAAACCATTTTTCATCATTTAATATTATAGGAATTATTCTATGATTTTGTCTTGCCGGATGGTTTAATCTTCCTGCATAGCCCTCATTTTCTTTACACAACAAGCATTTTGGATAGGAACTGGAAGTCATGTTTTTTGCAGCAGCAATAGCTTTAGGATCTTTTTCAGGTTTTGATAAATTAATTGTTATATCTATGTCTCCATATTCAGTAGAAGTTTTCCATTTTAAGTCCTTCTTTACTCTTGTAGTTCTAATATAATTAGAGTTTTTACTTAAATCATAGTAATACTCTGTAGCTTTCTTTTTGTCTTCTAAATAAAGTGCGTTAAACTTTGAAATAACTTCAGATGGTCTCGGCATCAAACAGCTCATAATCTTTGTATCTAATAGATCTTTGTATACTACCCCATCACTTTCAAGAATATTATTTTCTAAACACCAGCTTAATATATTTTCAAGTATTGGGTCAGGGGAATCCAAAGATTCCTCTTCCACATATACCTGTTCAATATCATCAATTCCTAATATCTCTAATATTCTATTTTTTGTATAAACCACGTCATCGCTATCTAGTAAATTTTTATGCAAACCGTACTGAAGCAACCTTTCTATTTCATAAGAAATATTTATAGCCATAATATCCTCCACTTCCCTGTTTCTGTAGGTTAATCTTACTCTTCAAAGCCATTTTTGTGAGTGCTGTGAAAATTCCATGCTGATCTAATAACTTCCTCTACATTTGTAAATTTAGGTTCCCAGCCAAGAATTTTTCTTGCTTTTTCACTAGATGCTACTAATACTGCTGGGTCCCCTGCACGTCTTGCTGTAGTTTCAGCGGGGATTTCATGTCCAGTTACCATCCTTGCGGCATCAATCATCTCTTTTACTGTAAAACCACTGCCGTTTCCTAAGTTAAATATATCACTGCTATATCCTTGCCTAAGTTTACCAAGGGCTAAAATATGTGCATTTATCAAGTCTCTTACATGTATATAATCTCTTATGCATGTACCATCCTTTGTTGCATAGTCATCGCCATAAACCATTATCTTTTCACGTTTTCCTAAAGGAACTTGTAGTATAAGTGGTATTAAATGTGTCTCTGGATTATGTGATTCCCCAATTAGCCCATTTTCATGAGCACCTGCTACGTTAAAGTAACGAAGAGATATATATTTTACTCCATGAGCTGAATCTGCCCACTTCATCATTTTCTCCATAGCAAGCTTTGTTTCACCATATGTGTTTGTAGGCTCAGTTCTGTCTGTTTCTACTATAGGAACACTTTCTGGCTCTCCATATACAGCTGCTGTTGATGAGAATACTATTTTTTTTACATCATTTTTAACCATAGCCTCAAGTAATATCTGTGTGCCATGAACATTATTACTATAATATTTAAGTGGAAGCTGCATACTTTCACCCACTAAGGAATTTGCTGCAAAATGTATTACTGCGTCTATTTTATTATCCTCAAATACCTTGTTTAAAAATTCTAAGTCTTTTATATCTCCCTTATAGAATTTTGCTTTTGGATGAATTGCCTGCTTATATCCTGTTTGTAAGTTATCAACAACAACAACTTCTTCTCCTCTTTCAATTAATTCATATACACAATGGGAACCTATATAACCTGCTCCTCCACAAACTAAAATACTCATACTAAACCATCCTCTCTTTTTCACTTAATTTTCTTGCTCCATCACCAATATTTACAACATAGAAGCTTGCTTCATATGCTATTTTTTTAACATAAGCTTCTCCAACATTCTTTATAAAGTCATCAATATATTCATTCTTAACTATACTAACTGTACATCCACCAAAACCTGCACCAGTCATACGTGAACCTATAACACCTTGTTGTTCCCAAGCAAGTTCTACTAAGGTATCAAGTTCTACACCTGTAACCTCATAATCATCTCTTAATGAAACATGTGAGGCATTCATCAAAAGACCAAATTTTTTAATATCCTTTTCCTTTAGAGCCTTAACAGCATTTATTGTTCTTTGATTTTCATATACTGCATGCTTTGCACGCTTTGCATTTACACTGCTTTTAATTAAATGCTTATATCTTTGGAACTCTTCTTCTGTTAGTTCTCCAAGAGACTTAATATTTAGTTCAGTTTGCAGATCCTTCAAAGCCTCTTCACATTGAGCTCTTCTTTCATTGTATCTTGAATCTGCAAGTCCACGACGTTTATTTGTATTTGCTATAACTATAGCTGCATCTTCTAACTGTATTTTAGCATAAGTATATTCTAATGTGTTAGTATTTAATAATATAGCACAATTCTCAGTTCCCATTCCTATAGCAAACTGATCCATAATTCCGCAGTTTACTCCAATAAATTTATTCTCAGCTAGTTTACTTATTTGCACCATCTTAATCATATCTAAATCTAAATTAAATAAATCTTTTAGTATTACTGAAGTAGCAAGCTCTACAGAAGCTGAAGAGGAAAGTCCTGCACCATTAGGAATATTTCCATAAAACAGAACCTCAAAACCTTTGTCTATGTTAAATCCTTCTTGATCAAATCCCCAAATTACTCCCTTTGGATAATTAGCCCAATCATGTTCTTTTATATTTTCTAGCTCATCTACATTAAATTCTATTATACCTAGCTGTTCAAAGTTTTTTGAATATAAACGTACCAGTTTGTCCTCTCTTTTTCTTGCAATAGCATAAGTTCCAACGGTTAAAGCACAAGGAAATACATGTCCACCATTATAATCTGTATGTTCTCCTATCAAATTTACTCTACCTGGTGCAAAGTAAGCTGCTGCTCCTTCTCTATTACCAAAAACCTTTTCAAAATCAAGCATTAATTCATTCACCATAATATCTATCCTCCCAATTTTAAAGTTTATATAATAATAATTTTATACAGGATATTTTTCAATAATAAAATTCATTAAGAAATCGTTTTACATGTTTATTTTAAAATATTTTTAGTAAAAAATCAATATTTTTTACTAACCTTTTTACTAAAATTTTATTATTTTTATTAGAATTTTTACTAATAGAATACTCATACAAAGCATTTTAAAGATTTATTAACATAACAGATATCATCTACATAAAAAATTGCCATTGAAATATAAATTTCAATGGCAATTTTTTAATGATATTCTTTTTTGTAGTAATTATTCTTTATGTATCATGTGGTTTAATAATAAAAAACTCCTGTATATTGATACCTTTTACAACAACAATTCATCCTTTAGATCACTAGGAAGAGTGAGGGATAAAACTAAGCAAATTATAACAACTAAAACAAACCCCCAAAATATTGCATGGAGCCCTGAATTTAAGGATAGTTTTATATGCTGAGACCATAGTCCATTATTTAAATTCCATGTAGAATACAGATTACTTGGATCTATTCCCTTAAGTCCTAAATTTATAAAATATTTAGCTATACTTGAATTAAATATACTTCCTAGTATACTTACTCCTATAGTCTGTCCTAGAGTACGAACTAGTGAATTAGCAGCTGTGGCAGCTCCCCTTTTTCTGTACCCTACAGATGACTGTACTACTATTGTTAAAGTAGTAAATGATCCCCCAAAACCAAAGCCCATTATAAAAATATAAATTATAACTAAAATTAATGGAGAGTTGTAATTTAACGTAGGTAAAAGTACACAGCTTAATGCTAATATAAAAGTTGATATAGCAACTACTACCCTTTCCCCATACTTGGGTATAGCTTTGCCGCATATTACAGAGGATATAAGCCATGACACAGACATGGGAGCCATCGAAAGTCCTGAAATTGTTGCTCCAAAACCTAGAACATTTTGCATATATATTGGCATATAAACATCCACACCTATTAAAATAGCCGAAGCTAAGAAGCTTATTATATTAACGATTGTATTAGTTTTTGTGAAAATTTCAAAGGGTATAATAGGCTCTTCTGCCCTTTTCTCAATAAAGTAAAATACAAGTAAAAAAAATGATGCAAGTATTAAACATATTACTATTGTATATGAGTACCAATTATAATTTTGTCCTCCTGACAAAGTGCCATATAAAAGTGCTAAAATAGCACTAGAAAGCATTACTATTCCTGCATAATCTATTTTATGTTTTTTTCGTTGAAAGTTCTCCTTAAGATTTCTGTGAAGCAGAATTATGGATAGTATTCCAAAGGGTATATTTATGAAGAATATCCAATGCCATGAAAGAAAATCTATTAAAAATCCTCCTAGGAATGGACCAATTAAACTAGCTACTCCCCAGGTTGTGCTTATCCACCCCTGTACTTTGCCTCTTTCTGAAAGTGAAAATACATCTCCTACAATAGTATAAGCAATAGTAAATATTGCTCCTGCACCAATTCCCTGAATGGCACGAAAAATTATAAGTTGATACATGCTTCTTGATAATCCACAAAGAGAGCTGCCAATTAAAAATATAACTATACCTACAGTAAGAGTATTTTTTCTTCCATATAAATCGGCAAATTTCCCATATATAGGCGTAGAAATAGCTGAGGTTAGCAAGTAAATAGAAAACACCCAGCTTATTAATTGAAATCTATTTAAATCCTTTACTATAGTTGGTATAGCTGTGGTTACAATTGTACCTTCAACAGCTCCTAAGAACATTGCTACCATTATGGCAATAACTATACTTCTTTTTTTTAAATCCATACTTTATGTCACTTCCTTTTTCACATACTTTAATACAATAGCTACCATTTTATCATCAATAATTATTATTGCCAAGTATAGTATTCTTACTTTTAAAAAAAATCCAACATTCTCAATGTCTATTCCATACTTTTTAGTATATTTATTGCAGTTTCTATTGAATTTAATAATTTTATTTTATTTTCATTTGATAAACATAAAAGCTTATTCTTCATATTACTTCTAAGTGTTTCTTTGACACAACTAGCATACTCTTTACCCTTATCCGTGAGACTAATATTTATTATCCTTCTATCTTCTTTATTATGAAATCTTTCAACCAATTCTTCTTTTATAAGTTTATCTATTATAGCTGTCATCTGTGGCTTGGAAATATAGTTTTTTTTACATATTTCTGAAACGGGCAAACTTCCTTCTTCATGTAATGTCCCCAAGACCATCATTTGGTTCATTGGTCTCATTCCTTCAGATTGGATGTCAAATTTAAAAAGTTTTCTCGTTACTATAGGTCCAAACTCAAATATTCTTTCTGTTAATATATCTAAAATATTCTTGCACATAACCGTTCCCTCCTATGAATTACAAAATATTAACTTTTCTTGTATACGATTAATAATATTTACCACAACTACTATATAACCAATAAAATATACACTTATATAAATATTATCACAATACAACTATTTATACTCAAGAAAAATAATATACACATATACTTCAAATCAAAAATACGTTGGCCCTGATTATTAAAGACCAACGCATTTTTATTAATGTAACTCTCTGTTTAGTAAGAAAAGTCTATTTAACTACATTAACTTTATCACCATCATTTAAAAGACTTTGTCCTTCTGTAATAATTTCAGTTCCCACTTTCACGTTTCCTGCTACTTCAGTAATTTTATCATTAGCAATACCAGTTTCTACAACCACTCTTTTAATTTTGTTACTTTCTACAGTATATATGTATTTAACTCCATTTTCTACTTTTATTGCCTCATTTGGAACAACTACAGCGTTATCCTTCTTTTGATCTGGTATTGATATTTTTGCAAACATACCAGCTTTCAATTCACCATTAGAGTTATCTATTTTTACTTTCACTGTATATGAATTATTTTTGGAATCCGCATCAGGACTTATGTTATCTATAACCCCTGTAATAGTCTTATCACTTAATGCGTTAACTGCTACTGGTACTGTCTGACCAACTTGCAATTTTCCTATAATCCTATCAGGAACAGTTACTTGTGCTATTAGTGAAGATGTATCTATTATAGTTATAGTTCCTGTTGTTCCTGAAGTAATTTCTCCAACCTCAACATTCTTAGCTGAAACCACCCCAGCTATTGGTGATGTAATTGTTGAATTATTTATTTGAGTCCTTACATAGTTAACCGCAGCTTCAGATTGTTCAACCTGAGCGGCAGCAGCCTGAACAGATTGAGGCCCAATTTGTTCTTTTTGTAAATTTAAGTTATCTTGATTAGATTTTAACTGTAATGAAGCTGTATCAAATTTTGACTTAGCGTTATCTAAATCCTGCTTAGCTACAGCACCAACATTATATAACTGTTGCATTTTATCATAGTTATCTTTTGCATCATTATAAGCGATTTGATCTTTAGCAACTTGCTGTTCACTATTTTGTATAGCTTGAGTTAAACTAGTTCCACTAGTTCTTGATAGATTAGCACTTGATGCATTAAGTGCTGCTTGCTGCTGTTGGAGTTGTGCATAAAGCTCGCTAGTATCAAGTGTAAAAAGAACTTGACCAGCAGACACTTTATCTCCAACCTTAACGTTAACCGCCGCAACTTTTCCAGGGCTTTTTGGACTTACAGTTACTGATTGTACACCTTCTAACTTGCTAGCATATTGAACTTCTGAGGATATATTCTGTGTATCTATTTTTTGTACCTTGACATTTGGAATTTCTTTCTTCACTTGATCAACTGGTTTTTTCTCATATTTAGCTACAGCAATTCCTATAACCGCCACAATAATAATTAAAAAAATCCATTTTTTATCTAATTTCTTAACTTTCATATTGATTTACCCCCGTAACATATGATTTCTTATCACGATTTTTCAAAATCCAATGTTTAAAATCATCCATTAATGTATAAACTACTGGAAGAATAATAGGCGAAAGTATTGTAGATACCACCATTCCTCCTATTATAACCCAAGCCATACTTGATCTAGTTTCGCTTCCTTCACCCATAGCTAATGCAGTAGGCAGCATTCCAACAACCATTGTTACAGAAGTCATAATAATTGGTCTTAATCTAGTTGTACCAGCCTCAATAAGAGCTTCTTTCAATCCTAATCCAGTTTTCATAAGAGTGTTAGTATAGTCAATTAACAATGTACCATTTTTAGATGCTAATCCATCTAACATTATTAGCCCTATAACAGACATCATATTTATGCTATTACCAGTTAAAGCTAGAATAACTAAAGCTCCTATTATGGCACAAGGTAGTGCCAACATTCTTACAAGTGGAGTTAAGAAGGACTCATATAATACTACAAGTATCATATAAACAAGAACTATAGATGCAATTAAAGCTTTTGCTAAAGCGCTAAAACTATCAGCCATTTGTTTTTGACTTCCTCCATAGGATACTGAATATCCTAGTGGAATTGACATTGATGCAATTTTACTTCTAACATCCTTGTTAACACTTCCTAAATCTCTTCCATCAAGGCTTGCGGATACTGTAACTATGTCTTGTCTGTTTTCTCTTGTGATAGACTTAGGACTATCTACTTGTACTATAGATGCAACTTGGTCTAAGGAAATCTGTTGTGAGGAAGAATTCTGTACCTTTATAGACCCTACATCTACTGCACTCTTAATTTGTCCATCCATAAATTTTAAAGTCATGTCATATTCATCACCATCACCTCTATATGTACCCGCATCGGATCCTTGTATAGCTGTTCTAAGAGATGATGCAATATCCGAAATGGAAACTCCATACTGTTCTGCGGCAAGCCTATCGATTTTCACTCTAAGTTCACTATCATTGGCATCCAGTGAATTTGTTACATCTGTAGTACCTGGAACAGATTTAACTAAACCCTCAACTTTTTTTGATAAATCTTTTAATGTGTCTGCATTATCACCGGATATTTTGATATTTATGGCAGAGCTTCCTCCACCGCCTCCGTCGTCTCCCATTTGGGATTCAGACACAAAAAAGTTTACGCCAGTAAGCTGTTTCTTTCCCCAACTACGTACTTGTGATGCAAGCTGAGTTTGACTTTTTTTACGATCCCCTTTAGGAACTAGCGTAACAGTAATATTTACAGAAGCTTCATTTACTTGTGTATAATAGTACTTAACTTCCTTAATAGTCTTTAAATAATTGTCAACCTGTGTAGCCTTATCATCTGTTTGCTTTAAAGTTGATCCTGGAGTAAGTGACATTGAAATAGAAAAGGTACTTTGGTCAGAATTTGCCATAAACTCTGTACCTATAAATCCCAACGGTACTAGTGCCACACTTACTACAATACATATAACGAAGCTAACTAGTACTTTAACTCTATTATTTAAAGACCAAATAAGCATTTTCTTATAGGACCCATTGAAACTTTCCATAAATATGTTAACTTTACTAGATATTCTTCCAAATAACCTATTTTTAAGCTTAGATATACTTCCCTCCTCTTCTTGAACCTTATTCTTAAGGAAACGAGAAGCAAGCATAGGTGTAACAGTAAAGGATATAAATAATGAGAATAAAGTTGCACAAACTATAGTTAACCCAAACTGTTTAAAGTACTGACCTATTATACCAGACATAAAGGCAATTGGTGCAAATACAACTACGTCACAAAGAGTAATTGCAATTGCTGCCATCCCAATTTCTTTTCTTCCATCAATAGCAGCTCTTATAGGATTCTTTCCCTGAGACAGGTGTCTTTGTATATTTTCTAATACAACTATAGAGTCATCTACTAGAATACCTATACATAATGATAATGCCATTAAACTCATCATATTTAAGGTAAATTTTAACACATACATCATAAAGAATGTAGAAATAAGTGAGGTAGGTATAGCAACTAAAACTACTAAAGAAGAACGCCAGCTCTTCAAGAAGAATAAAAGTACTATTGCTGTTGTTATGATTCCTTCTAGAAGACTATGGTTTATTTGGGTTAAAGCGTTCTTTATAAATACAGTAGTATCACTAGCGGTTATTATATTCATATTTTTTGGAATAGTTTTTTCAACTGTATTCATGGTATCCTTTATACTATTTACAACCTCAACCACATTTGCATCACTTTGCTTTTGAATGTCAAGAGCTATAGTCTTTTTTCCATTCAATTTTGTTTGTGAGGTAACATCTGGATACTCTAGTTTAACATCAGCGATTTCCCCTAGACGTATTGTACCTCCATTATTGGTTGATATAAGCATATTTTTTACTTCATCAATATTTTGGAATTCTCCAACAACTCTAATTGACTGATTGATCTTATCTTGTTTAATTTGTCCAGCAGGCATACTAGTGTTGTTACTTTTTAGTTTATTTAGTATTGAGCTAACAGTTACCCCATAATACTCAGCTGCACTCTTATCTAGCTTTATAATTAATTGTTTTTTCTCTGCTCCACTAAGTAATATTTGTCCTACACCAGGAACCTTTTCTAATTCTGTTTTAATTTTATCTGCCTGATTATATACCTCATCAAAAGAAGCAGTTCCTGTAACAGCAAGTGTCATTACCGGTATACTATTGGTATCAATTTTATTAATCACTGGAGTGGATGCATCTTTCGGCAATTTTCCTTGAACATTAGATACTGCCTTCTGTACATCTAGAAATGCTGAATTCATATCAACACCATCTTTGAACTGAATCATAACAGTTCCCGTGTTTTCCCTAGATGTAGAGTTAATAGTATCAACACCACTTATTCCTGAAACAGCATCTTCCATAGGCTTTACAATATCTTTTTTTACATCATCTGCACTTGCACCACTATATGTAGTTGATACAGTAATAATAGGGATAGTCATAGACGGTAGCAGCGCAGCTCCTAGGTTTGTGTAGCCTAATATACCAAGACCCACCAATAATGCCACTACCATAGTTATGGCCGCAGGCCTTTTTACTGATATTTCGGTTATACTCATTTCATGCCCTCCTATATTCTAATTGCTATTTTATATAATTTTCCATACTATATTTACTTTAGTTTATTTCACCTCCTAGGTAATTCATAGTAAACAAATTAACAAATCAATAATAATATTAATGTATAACTAATATTTTATGGTATTAATTATGAATTATTAATAGTTAACACTTCTTATTAATACAAAATTCTTG
Source organism: Clostridium sp. DJ247 (assembly GCF_014231265.1). Lineage (NCBI taxonomy): Bacteria > Bacillati > Bacillota > Clostridia > Eubacteriales > Clostridiaceae > Clostridium > Clostridium sp. DJ247. The sequence goes on from NZ_JABAIW010000022.1 coordinate 71,656, forward strand.
TATATATACAACTTTATATACAAATCTTGTAACAATGGCTTTTTACCATAGTAAATCTATATCTAAGAGTACTAGATCTAACATTTATAGGATACAATATAACAAAAAATCTATACAAGTTATATTGTGTTAATAATTATTTTAGACTTTGTTAACAATAGAAATAATTAACAAAATTAATTATTTCTATTCTATTATATTATTACATATAAAACAAATCAATAGTTTTAAACCTTGTATGGAATTTTCAAGTCCTCTTGTCTAAATACAGATAGTACTATGAAAACATACCATTCCTCATGATTATTTTTCCTATGATATATTGAACATGAAACAGCTTTTTAAAATAAAATAGCTCTATGAATATCTCCTTAAAGATAACTTCATAAAGCTATGTAAAAGTATTAGTTAACTATCCATAATATATTCTTCTTACGATTATCACCTAAAAGCTTTATCTCCACCATAAAAAAGCATCTGTAATATTACAGATGCTTTTTTATGGTGGAGATAAAGAGATTCGAACTCTTGACCCTCTGCGTGCAAGGCAGATGCTCTCCCAACTGAGCTATACCCCCAAATATGGTGGACCTTCAGGGACTCGAACCCCGGACCAACCGGTTATGAGCCGGTTGCTCTAACCAACTGAGCTAAAGATCCATGTATAACCTAGCAGCGACCTACTCTCCCACAGGGCCTCCCCTGCAGTACCATTGGCACTGTGAAGCTTAACCGTCGTGTTCGGAATGGGAACGGGTGTAGCCTTCACGTCATTACCACTAGATGTTTTTAATTGTGATAAACTTCGCATCTCTGCGTCACTTTGCTTGCTGCGGTACTCATTTACGATTTGTAAACTC
>NZ_JABAIW010000023.1:0-71842 GCF_014231265.1 Clostridium sp. DJ247
AAAGCTTCTTAGATTTTCAAAAACACGAACTTTAGACTGATTAAAAGTTTTTAACGTGCTGAAGTTTGGCAACATATCCGGTGGTATAAGTTAAATTTTCACCTACATCCATTTAATAAATATTTAAGCATATCTATATTGCCGAAAAAATGAACATGCCCATAGGCTCCTAAGGAATTATTTTTTACATATCCACACTCCCAACTTTTTATAGAACCATCATATAATTCTTTTTTTAATTTGTAGATTTTTTCTTCTTTCAAATCTACAAAGGACTTATGAAACTCATGACAGTTTATTTCTATGCCTAAAGGAAGTACAGAATTTTCTTTAAAAGTTTTAAGTTCTGCATATCCAAAGTTCTGAAGCCTTTTGGTCATATGAGCATGTCCTTTAAGAAATCCTACAGTTTCATTTATTTTATTACCTTCAATATTTTCTATACCTTCTGTGAGGTACATTAATCCTCCACACTCCGAATAACTTCTAACTCCAGCTTGTAATTGTTCTCTAATGCTCTTAAGCATATACTTATTTGAGCTAAGCTCTTCTACAAACACTTCTGGATAACCTCCACCTATATATAGAAAATCAATGTTATCTGGTAACTTTTTATCTTTTATTGGGCTAAAGAATATAACCTCTCCTGCCTCTTGTAAAAGCTCTAAATTTTCCTTGTAGTAGAAGCTAAAAGCTTTATCATAAGCTACAGCTATTTTCATTTTTTTATTTTCCAAATGAAACGTATCGTCAAAATATTCAGTTTCTTTAAAATACTTTAAAAGAGCTTCTAAATCAATATACTTTAAAATCAAATCACTACATAGATCTATTTTTTCATTTAAATCTTGAACTTCACTACTTTGTACAAGTCCTAGATGGCGGCTTTTTAAGGATAGCTTCTCCTCCTTAGGAATGTATCCAAAGACCTTCAAATTACAGTTTTGTTGTACAGCCGCTTTTAATAGATTATAGTAGTTTTCACTGACATTATTAAATATGATTCCTACTATATTTACTTTTTCATAATTTAATATTCCATTTAGTTCTGCACATAATGTGGCACTTTGTGCTTTAGGTGTTATGACCAAAACAACTGGAAGATCTAATGTTTTAGCCACATGTGCAGTAGAATACTTTGTACTTATGCCTTTGCCATCATAAAGTCCCATTACCCCTTCAACTATACCTATAGTTCCTTTTCCTCTTGAAAAAGAAGCCTTAACTCCATCTTCCCCCATAAGGAATAAGTCTAGATTTCTTGAAGCTTTCCCCGTTATATGACTGTGGAAGGCTGGATCTATATAATCAGGTCCAACCTTATAGCCTTGCACATCAAATCCCTTTTTCATTAAGGCTTTCATTATACCTAAAGTTATAGTAGTTTTACCCCCGCCACTGCTATTTGAGGATATAACTATACTTTTCAAAAACAACACCTCGTTTATAATTTATTAAAACTTTTTCATCAAATCTAAGAACTTTTCTATATCTTGTTCTGTATGTTTTACATTTATAAACATAGCCTCAAACTGAGATGGAGACATAAATATTCCACTGTTTAGCATGTGTATAAAAAATTTAGAATAAAGCTTAGTATCACATAATTTAGCTTCTCTATAGTTAGTTACTTTTTCATTTTCGTTGAAGAATGCTGTCATCATGTTTACGCATCTATTAATAACTAATGGTATTCCTTTTTCCTTAGCTATTTCTTCCATGCCTTTTTGTAATTTTTCTCCTAGCTTATTCATATTATTATAGTATTGTTGATTATCATATAACTTTTTAAGAGTTGTATACCCAGCTGCCATAACTATAGGGTTTCCAGACATTGTTCCTGCCTGATATACAGGTCCCATAGGTGATAACTGTTCCATTAAATCTCTTCTTCCACCATAAGCTCCACAAGGAAGTCCTCCACCCATTATTTTTGCAAAGGTTACTAAGTCTGGTTTAACTCCATAAAGACTTTGTGCTCCTTTATAAGCTACTCTAAAACCACTCATTACTTCGTCAAAAATCAATATACTTCCATATTGTGTACAAATATCTCTTAGTTCTTTTAAAAACTCTTTATCTGCCGGTATAACTCCCATGTTTCCCGCTACAGGCTCTATAATAACTCCAGCTATTTCTTCACCGTATTTTTCAAATAATTCTCTTACACTATTTATATCATTATACTGAGCTATTAAAGTATTTTCTATGCTTCCCACTGGAACCCCTGGAGACCCTGGAATATTTGCAGTTAAAACCCCTGACCCAGCTTCTACAAGGAATCCATCAAAATGACCATGATAACATCCTGCAAATTTTATAATTCTATCTCTCTTAGTACATCCTCTTGCTAATTTTATAGCACTCATAGTAGCCTCTGTTCCTGAATTCACCATTCTTATCATATCTACGTTATCTATTGTTTCACATATAAACTTAGCTAGGTTCAACTCAAGTTCCGTAGGTGCTCCAAAAGCAATAGAATTTTCAGCTGTATCTTTTATAGCTTTAACTACATCTTCGTCGTTGTGTCCAAGTATCATAGGACCCCAAGCATTAACAAAATCTATGTATTCATTACCATCTTCATCATAAACACGAGCTCCAACCCCTTTTTTTATAACTGGAGGATCAATATCTAATCCAGTATAAGCCCTAACAGGACTGTTAACCCCACCAGGCATATATTTTTTAGACTCATTAAATATCTCAGAACTTCTCATATTTTCATCCCCTTAATATTTATCTTTTTAAATATCATCACTATAAACCTATAAAACTATAAACTAACTACGGATGAAACTTAACTTATACGGAGGGATATGTTGCCAAAACTGAAGGCACATTTAAAAACTTTTTTATAAGTCTTAGTGAAGTGTTTTTAGAAAATCTTAGGAGTTTTGATATGTCTGAGGTACGAGTTTATCAAAGCTTCTTAGATTTTCAAAAACACGAACTTTAGACTTATAAAAAGTTTTTAACGTGCCGAAGTTTGGCAACATATCTCGGAGTATAAGTTAAGTTTCCACCGCGGCTTCCTATAGTTTCACTATTCTTCACGTATCCATCTGCAAATATCTAACGCATGATAAGTTATAATCATCTTAGCTCCTGCTCTTTTAATAGATGTCATCATTTCCATAACTATAGCTTTCTCATCTATTAATCCTGCTTGTGCAGCTGCCTTAACCATAGCAAACTCTCCGCTTACGCTATAGGCTGCTATAGGCACATCATATCTATCCCTAGCCCATCTTATTACATCAAGGTAAGATAAAGCAGGTTTAACCATTATTATATCTGCACCTTCATCTATATCATCTTCAATTTCCAGCATTGCTTCTCTAATATTTGCTGGATCCATTTGATAGGTTCTTCTATCTCCAAACTTAGGTGCTGAATCTGCAGCTTCTCTAAATGGACCATAAAAAGCTGAGCAATATTTTGCACTATATGACATTATAGATACATGCTTAAATCCACTTTCATCTAGTGCATCTCTGATAGCAGATATTCTACCATCCATCATATCTGATGGTGCCACCATATCTGCTCCCGCTTTTGCATGAGATACAGATATCTTTGCTATATATTTTAATGTTTCATCATTATCCACATTTTGTCCGCATATTATTCCACAATGACCATGACTTGTATATTGACACATACACACATCTGTTATTACAAACATTTCTGGACATAACTCTTTTATTTTTCTTATACCCTTTTGTACTATTCCATTTTCCTCAAAAGCTGACGTAGCCACTTCATCTTTACTATCTGGAACGCCAAATAGTAAAACACTCTTCACTCCTGCTTTTTTCATATCATTTATAATTTCTTCTAATTTGTCTAAAGAGTAATGATAATTACCTGGTAAAGAAGATATCTCTTCCTTAATATTTTCCCCTTCAACTACAAAAAGTGGATATATAAAATCTGATGGATGAAGGAATGTTTCTCTCACCATAGATCTTATTACACTATTCTCTCTCAATCTTCTATGTCTCCTAAACATTACTTTAACCTCTCTTCAAATTAATTTGTTTCAAGCAGTTTACTTATGATTCCGTCTATGTTATATGAATCACACATTTCATAACTTATTGCATGGTTTTCTAAAGTTTTTCCAGTAATGGGCCCTATAGAGATAACCTGCTTAGATTTTATTTTATCTAGTCCAACTAACTCTATCATATTGTTAACAGTGGTTGGACTTGTAAATACTACTATGTCTACTTCGTCAAAACATTCCTTATTAGGCAGATCTCCAGCTACGGTTTCATAAGTATAACACTCATCAAGTATGCAGCCATATTCTCTTAAAACCTGTGCTAAATAAGGCCTTGAGTTCTTTGATCTTGGTAGGAATATTTTATCTCCAGGTTTTATAAAGTCCTTCATCTTTTGAAATAAGCTTTCTGCTACGAATTCTTCCGCTACAATTTTAGGTATAATACCTCTAGACTTAATTACTTTTTCTGTAGCTGGTCCTATAGCGGCAAACACACCTTTTATTTTTCTTATGTCATATTCCTTATTAACTAAGTGGTTAAAAAAGCTTTCCACTCCGTTAACACTTGTAAATACCATATAATCATATTCTGGTAATTTATCTATATAATTGTCTATATTTTCTGAAGTATACTTTATCTTTATTGAATTTATTTCTGTAACCTGCGCTCCTAAATCTATTAGCTTCTCTCTTATATCTTTAGATTGCTCTTTCGAACGTGTAATACAAACATTCTTTCCAAACAAAGGTTTTTTTTCATACCAATTTAACCTGTCGTTGAATTTAACTACTTCTCCCACAACTATAATACAAGGTGAGTGAAGTCCTGCATTTATAGCTTTTTCCTTTATATCTTTTAATGTAGCTATTACCTTTCTTTGCTTAGATGTAGTTCCCCTCATTACTACAGCACAGGGGGTGCAGTCATCCATTCCGTTTTCTATGAGACCTTGTGCTATAACACCTAAGTTTTCAAAACCCATTAAAAATATTAATGTACCTCCAATGGCTGCAGCTGCTTTCCAATCAATATTTAACTTATCAGCACTCATGCCTGTGAAAACATGAAAACTTTGTGCTATTTTTCTATGAGTTACAGGGATTCCGCCATAGTTTAAAACAGAAATTGGTGAAGTAATTCCTGGAATAACTTCAAATTCTATATTTTCATCTATAAGCCTAAGAGCTTCTTCTCCACCTCTTCCAAATATGTATGGATCTCCACCCTTTATTCTTCCCACAATATGCCCTTTCTTAGCTAACTCCACAAGCATATCATTTATTTCATCTTGAGTTTTATAGTGACAGCCTGGCTCTTTACCACAATAATATATTTCACAATTTTCATTTATATATTTTAAGATTCCGCTTCCAGCCAGTCTATCATACATTATAGCTGTACACTCTTTTAACTTTCTTATAGCTTTTAAGGTTATAAGTTCTTCATCTCCCGGTCCTGCTCCAATAAGATAAACTTTTCCCATTTCAAGCTCCCCCTATACTTCTAATATTTTTTTCGCAAGATTTCGCCCTAATTCTATATAATTTTCCCTACTTCCACTTAGGTCTTTTTTAACTAATTTATTTCCTATTTGAAATATTCCCATAATATTCATTAAACTTCCTTCTATTTCAGCATAAGCTCCTATAGTAGCGTGACAATCTCCACCTAGAGCTCTCATGAAACTTCTTTCTGCTTCTACACATATTCTGGCTTCCAGTAAATCTAAACTCTTAATTATTTCAGCATGCTGATTACCTTTTTTAATTTCTATTCCTAAAGCACCTTGACCAACTGCAGGTATTATTCCATCTACTGAGAAATAATCTGTTATAATACTCTCCATATCTAATCTTTTAAGTCCCGCTGCCGCCAGTATTATACCATCTAATTTTTCTTTCTCTATCTTATCTATTCTAGTTTGCACATTTCCTCTTATAGGTACTATTTCCAGGTCTGGTCTTAGTAACTTTACCTGTTCGGCTCTTCTATTACTACTTGTACCTACTCTAGCACCTCTTCTAAGTTCAGTAAAATGAACTCCATTTATTGATACAAAAGCATCTCTTACGTCTTCCCTAACAGGTACAGCAGCTATTTCAAAAGGCTCTGGAACTTCGAAAGGTACATCTTTCATACTATGTACTGCTGCATCAGCTTCACCATTTAAAAGAGCAAGCTCTATCTCCTTTATAAAAAGCCCTTTGCCACCTATTTTATTTAAAGCAATATCTAATCTTTTATCACCTGTAGTTTCAATTAAAAGTTTTTCCGAGTCTAAACCATACTTTTCTTTTATCATGCTCATAACAGTTTCCGTTTGGACTTGAGCAAGTTTACTTCTACGTGTTGCAATTGTTAATTTCAAGGTTAATCACCATCCCAACTTTTTAATGCAATACTTTCTAAAACAGTTTCGTCGTAAAATAATTCAAGAACAGTTTTATGTTTTCCCTTTATATAAAAAAAGTAAAAATCATCTGAACAAATAAAATTTAATATTTCTTTGCTATCCCTATAACCTCTAAGTTTGTTTCTAATACTAGAAGTAAATTCTATAAAATCTTTATATTTTTTCAATTCTATATCTATTTTATCTGCTAAAAAAACTGACATTTTAGGATTACCCTTTAATGTATGCAACCCAAAAAACACATTATTACTTTCCCTTTGACAAGGAGTGATGCATAAGCCTTTGTCAGGAATAGTACAGTCAACATACAGCTTAGCTATCTCATCACAGTGGCTTCTTATACTTTGGTTTGTATTTTCACAGTTTGTAGCAATGACTACTATGTGCTTATCAAGCATATAGCTTTTTTCATACTGTCCATAAACAAGCTCTAAATTATTATTTTTTTCAAGTTCATGAAACTCAGCTATGAATTCCTTTGATAAAACTGTTACAATACAACCTCTTTTTACAAAGGTTTTTGCCTTTATAAAAGCAGCTCTTCCTCCTCCCACTATGAGAATCTTTATTTTATTTGAAACTAGTGAAAGCATGGTATATTCTATTCTGCTGCATAGAATATCTTCTGTATTATTCTCATACAATCCTCTGCACGTCCTTTCAACTGTTCCTCCTTTAAAACGTCTATAGCTCTATTTATATAAGCATCACTGGTGCTCTTCAAAAGAGTTTCTGCAAGCTTTTCTGCATCCTTAGTATTTTTTTTATTTTTAAAAGTTTTATATCTCTTTGTATATACTTTCTCTCCACACTCTTTAAGCTTAGCTATTTCCGGAGAAATATCCTGTATTTTTTGCCAATTTAAAAATTCGTTTATATGTTTTTCTAAAATAAATCTATTGTTTTTCATTATTTCTTTTCGTTTTTTTCTATTTTCATCATCCATGGAACTTACTTTATCAATATTATATACTGTTACATTTTTCATTTTATATACATCTTCTTCCACATCTCTCGGTACTGCCAAATCAAATATAAGCAATGGTTTTTCTGGTAAGTTATCTTTTTTTATTACACAGTGAGGTGCAGAAGTACAGGATATTATACATTGAACATCATTGTAGTATTTTATTTTTTCATCAAAATGTATTACTTTTACTCTCTTATCATCTATATCTACTGCATCAGTATTTCTTACAGCTATATAAAGAACCTCGAAAGCACCGGACATAATATACTTAGCAGTAAGCTGTCCTACTTCACCAAAACCTAATATCATAAATCTTTTTAGTCCACGTTTTCTACTTTCACTAACTGATATAGATGAAGAAGATACAGGTATTCTATTAAGATTTGACACTGTTCTAAATTCCTTTCCGCAAGTTATAGCCTCTTGAAACAATCTCTGAAGATCCTTCGTTATAGTTTTAGCCTGAAGAGAAATTTCATAAGCATCCTTAATTTGACCTAATATTTGATCTTCACCTAATATTAAGGAGTGGAACCCACAAACTACATCCATAAGGTATTTAGCTACCTTTTCTCCTTTATAATGAAAAATATATTTAGTTAACTTTTTATCCCACTTTAATTTTTCAAAAACTTTTTCTATGATTTTATCATCACTATGATCTGAATTAAAATAAATTTCAGTTCTGTTACATGTACTTAATATTACAACTTCGTCACAAATTTCACGCAATTCTTTTGCATAAGTTTCAACATGCTTTTGTATTATAGAAAACTTTTCTCTTATCTCAAGTTTCACATCACTTTTTAAACCAATAAGTTGAATCATCTCACCATCTCCATAAACAGAATTCTTGGCTTCAGGGGAGTTTTTATTCCCTCTGAAGCTTAGAAGTCGTTATCCAGGACGTAGCCGCTCTTTACTCCCAGTTAAGCAGAGAGCCCAAATCTATGATTTGGTGCGAATCGCTTACTCCTCTGAAGATTGGAGTATTAGAGCGGGTAGTCATCGGACAAAGAATTTCCTTATATTAAACTTTAAAAGTAGTAACACTAATTATATTGTTATTAAGTACAAAAATCAACGAGCCTAAGAGAACAATATATATACATACAGCCATAAATCTTAACATAGAAAAATTAAATTCTTTAGTTAGATAAGGAGTGTACCCTCTGTATCCTCTACTATCTAATCCATCTTTTATACATTTCCACCTATTCATGGTGTTTACAAATAATAACCCTGCCATTTTTCCTGTGTTTCTAATTTTTAATTTAACTCCATCAAAACCACCTCTGGCCTTTATAGAATTATAGAGTATACCATATTCTTCATCTATTATAACCAAAAATCTTTCCATACTTTTTGCTATATCACAAATATCTTTTAGCCAATGATATTTTGAAAAAATGAATAATGCATCATCAATAGGCGTTGTAAGAGAAAAAAATGATAAACACAATGCCGCTGATAAACTTTTTAATAAAATGATAAAGCAATAATTTATTCCATAGTCAAATACAAAGGTTATAGACGAAAAAGCGGCAAATGCTGCTATTTCAAAAGTAAACTTAACAACGACTTTCCTATTATTTTCACATAAAACATGTAATAATATAAAAACTATTATGTTTAGAATTATTGGAAAAGCCTTATGCGAAAAACCTATAACTACAATAGGAAATATACTTAATATTATTTTTTCAACAGGATGTACTTTAGATACCTTACTTATTTTTGATAATGCCATTATTAATTTTAACATCTTTTCTTCTTCCTACATTATAGCCTACAAAGTACCCAATAAAACCTGCCCCTGCGGCAGCTTGTAGAGCAAAAAGTAAACTTTGTATTTCACTTGATGGCGGCTGCCATACATGTTTAAACCAGGGTTTATAGTTAGGATCTATTTGGGTTATTGTGTTTTGAATTTTATCATCAGCCCCTGCAAATTCTCCACCTCTTATAGTTCCTATAACAAGCGATGAACAGACTAAAGCTATACATAAAATAACTAAAAATATATTTTTCTTCTTCAATTTGCTACACCTCAATTAAATCCTTAATTTCCTTAGAAGAGTAATTTTCTATAAATTCAAATATTATTACTGTTAGTATTCCTTCTATTATAGCTAAAGGAATCTGTGTTATTGCAAATATTGAGAAAAACTTTATAAAAGATACAAGTACTCCTCCTGTCTTATCTGGAATAGCTAATGCTAATTGAACTGATGTGGTAAGGTAAGTGGCTAAATCACCTAACATTGCTGCTAAAAATACTGCAGCTTTTTTATTTCTTCTTTTAACAAGTCTAAAAATTATATAGGATACTATAGGACCTACTATTCCCATAGAAAAAGCATTTGCTCCAAGAGTTGTAATTCCACCATGAGCTAGGAATATAGCTTGAAATAAAAGAACTAGTAGTCCTATTACAGCCATTGTAAAAGGTCCAAATAGTATAGCCCCAAGACCTGTTCCAGTTGGATGTGAACAGCTTCCAGTAATTGATGGTATTTTCATTGCAGATAAAACAAAGGAGTATGCAGCCACAAGCCCTAATAACATCTTTATATCCTTATTTTTACTGCTTCTCTTTCTTATATGTTTTAGACCTATAAATACAAAAGGTATTGACAAAACAACATATACTCCACACCAAACCGGTGGCAAAGAGCCTTCTGCTATATGCATAGCGTATACGTTAGATGATAACGTGATAATCAACGCTAAAATCATAAGAAATGTATACTTCTTACTCAATTTTATTCCTCCAAAAAAATATTCTGATTCAGAACTTCTATGATTTTTTCATTACTTTCTCTATCTTTTATAGCTAATCTAATATAGTCCTCATCTAATCCTCTAAAATTGTTACATTTTCTTACAGCTATTCCATGTTTTAAACACTTGTCATAGAACTGATAACATTTAACATTTTTAAGCTTACATAATATAAAATTACTGTAGGTTTGATATACTTCTTTAATAATTTCTGTTTCTCCTAGGCTGTCCGTCATAAAGTTTCTTTCTTCTTCAATCCACTCTAAGGAATTCTCTATATATTCTTTATCTTTTAAAGCATACTTCGCTGCAGTTTCAGCAAAACAATTTATATTCCAAGGATTTTGTTTACTTTTTATACTTTCTATTAACTTTTTATTACTGCTTATACCATACCCTAATCTTACTCCTGGCATGGCATAGAATTTTGTTAAAGCTCTTACTATAAATATGCACTTATACTTTTCTATTTTTTCTAAAAAACTAAAGCCTCTTTTACCTGTAAATTCAATAAAAGCCTCATCAATTATAATAATCTTGTTGTTTTCTTCGCAATATTCCACTATTGCTTTAAATTTTTCTTTATCTATTACTTGTCCATTTGGATTGTTAGGATTTCCTATTATTAAAGCATCCACAAGTTTCATTTTTTCCTTTATGTTATCATAATCATAGTCCATGTTTTCCTTTAAATAAGAATATTGTATATTACATCCCCATTTTAAAGCATTGAGCTCATACTCTATAAATGATGGTACAACTATACATATACTTTTAAAACAGCTAATAACCAAATCTAATATTTCCGCAGCACCATTTCCAAGCGCTATACCTTCTTCATCTATTATGTATTCAACTTGATTTTCTGAGGATATAACATCTTCTTTTTGTTCCCTAAAATATGATTTACTAAACTTCAGATATTCTTTAATATTTTTTCTTAGTTCTCTATACTTAACATCTGGATATCGTTCTAAACTTTCTACGGCCTCATTTATGTTATCCTTAAAACTTTGCGGTACTCCTAAAGGATTAATATTCGAACTAAAATCAAGTAATTTCTTACCCTTTAGCAAACCTTCAGTATATATATCTCCTCCATGTTCCAATGTATCACTTCCCATCTTGTAAATTAATATTGTGTACTATTTTAATTTTGGTTATCTATCTAGGGTTACTGGTTTTAAATTTAACTTATACATAGGGATATGCTGCCAAAACTGATGGCACATTTAAAACCTTTCCCTCTATATTGCAAACCTCTGCATCAGTAAAATAATAAGTACATACACAACTGTCAAAAGCAATTCCGATGCATACATAAGTTTTATAGAGTCATTAATATGCTCCGCTTCCAGCTCTTTTTTCTTATCTCCTATAGTAGGCTTATATACTTTTTCTCCAAAATAAACATTGGTTCCCCCCAATTGTATTCTCATAGCTCCTGCTGCTGCGCCTTCAGGATATGCACAATTTGGACTCTTATGATTTTTTCTATCTCTTATCATTATTTTGAAGCTCTCTATTAGATTTCCCTGTACTATAAAAGCAGTTATGCACATAAGTATACCTGTTATTCTAGCTGGAATGAAATTAAATACATCATCTATTTTAGCTGGAAAAAACCCCATATATTTATATTTCTCATTCATGTAACCTAGCATAGAATCCATAGTGTTTATTCCCTTATACATCATAGCTAAAGGTGCCCCCCCAACTATTGCATATAACAATGGTGCTATTACTCCATCAGAGGTATTTTCTGCTACAGTCTCAACATCAGCCCGTATTATCTCTTTATCACTTAACCGAGTAGTGTCTCTGCCAACTATATAAGATAACTTAATTCTTGCAGCTTCTAAATCTTCATCTTTTAATGCATTATAGACCTTTTTCGCTTCATCTTTTAAACACTTTGCCGCTAATGTGGTCCATATTATAATTATATTTAAAACATTATATAGTAAAGGCATATGCTTTACAGATTTTAGGATTATAAAAGGTACTAAAAAACTTATACCAGCTACAATAATTACAATAATACCTCCAAAAATTCTAATACCTTCATTTGTCTTAAAGAACTTTCTTCCTTTTCTCTCTAAAAAACTTATAAGTTTTCCTATATATATAACAGGATGAGGAAACCACCTAGGATCTCCAATAATCCAATCTAACAAAACTGCTAAAATTATATCTAAACTATTCATTACGAGAAAAGACTCTATCAAATTAATCCCTCAATTCTCTTAAAATATCCTGTATTATTCTAAAATTATTTTTCTATACCTATAATTTCATATATTCTTTTCATATCCAAGCTTTTCCTAACTATATCAGCAAGTTTATCTAACTCTTTTTCACGCAAGGATTCGTAGATACTAGCTTTTTTCAATTGAATTCCTTTTTTAACTCTTATGTTGTTAAGTACATACTCTCTAAAATCAGTTCCATCAAAAACTCCATGAATATAAGTTCCCAATATATTTTCTTTCTTATTTATAGCGCCATCAAACCCAGAAACCCTTTCTCCATTTTTCTCCGTTATTTCAAATAGAGGCTTTGCATTTTCACCATAAGTACATATTCCCATATGAATTTCATATCCATATGCTTTAAGTTTCCTTCTGTCAACTAAACCTTTATCCGTATGTACATTAAATATTTCTATAGTTTCTGCATTTACTCTAGTAGTAACTTTTTCTTCCTCAAAGGTTGTTTCCAAATCTAATAAACCTATTGCTTCTATTTCCCTTATATTCGTTTCCACTCCATAAGGATCTTTAATTAGCTTTCCAAGCATTTGATATCCACCGCATATGCCTATTATTAAGCCGTCGTTGCTATACTGTTTTATGCGCTGTTCTATTCCGGATTCTCTTAATTTTAGTAAATCCTCTATTGTATTTTTACTTCCAGGAATTATAAGTAAGTCCGGCTCACCAAATTCTTCTACTGAGGTTATAAACCTTATTGAAACATCTTCTTCACTTTTTAAAGCGTCAATATCCGTAAAGTTTGATATATGAGGTAACTTGATGATAGCTATATCTATAGGAGCTGTTACTTTTTTATTAAATTCAACGGCACCATCTTCATCTTCAAGAGCTAAATTAGAATATGGAACTACACCAACACAAGGCACTTTTATTATGTCTTCTAACATATCTAGCCCTGGCTTAAGTATTTCTATATCGCCTCTAAATTTATTTATTATTGTGCCTCTAACTCTCTTTCTTTCTTCTTCTGTAAGTAATAACATAGTGCCTGCTAGAGATGCAAAGACTCCACCCTTATCTATGTCTCCTGCTATTAATACAGGTGCATTAACAATTTCAGCCATACCCATGTTAACAATATCTCTATCTCTTAAATTTATTTCTGCAGGGCTGCCGGCCCCCTCCATAACTATTATGTCAAACTCTTTCTCTAGCTTTTCAAAGCTGTTTTTTAGCATATCTTTAAACTGAAGCTTCATATTATGATATTCCATAGCTGTACTATTCCCATGAACCTTACCATTAACAATGATTTGACACTTCTTATCTGAGGTTGGTTTTAACAGTATAGGATTCATATAGGCTTCTGGCTGCAATCCAGCTGCATATGCTTGTAGTACTTGAGCTCTCCCCATTTCTTTTCCATCTAAAGTTATATATGAATTCAAAGACATATTTTGGGATTTAAAAGGACAAACTGAATAACCATCTTGTTTAAATATTCTACAAAGGGCAGCAACTAATATGCTCTTGCCCACTGATGATCCCGTTCCTTGAATCATTAATTTAGCCATAACATCATATCCCCCAATCGTATATATCTACAAACTAAAAAAGCAGTAACCCTTTCAGAGTCTACTGCTTTTATGCCAAAAATCGGCAAAGCCGAGATTAATCACACAAAAAATCTTTCCCTCCGAAAGTTTGTTTCAAACATTAGGCAGGTCTCCTGGCTTATGACTCATCCTCCCCTTAGCCTTCCCCTTTATGAGTGGCATAATTAAGGTTCGTTATCATTTACAGTAGCGGGGGCTGCTGCGGAATTTAACCGCATTCCCTTTTCACCTTTTTTAAAGGCACCTAAGCTTATTATTTTCTTTATAAATTTAGTTTATTACACTTTAAGAGCCATGTCAACAAGTACCATAATATAAAGTGAAACTTGAATCAGATGGGGTTTGTCTTACGAATCCGGAGACGTAGCCGCTCTTTACTCTCAGTTAAGCAGAGAGCCAAAATCTGTGATTTTCATATGGTCGCTTACTCTGTGAGTACTCATCTGACCTAAGGAAGATGAGTTTCATATAAAGATGGGAGTATTAGAGCGGGTAGTCATCGGATAAAATTATGAATGACTATACTCTTTAATTGATTAAATTTCGTGCATGTTTATCTATGTGATATAAAGTCTTATTTATTTTACTTTATGTTATATTCTATTAAAAATTCATTATCACTAATAACAGCATCATAGTTATCATCTCTTACAAGTTCATGTTCTTCTGAAAATACTAATGCCCTCTTGAATACACCTTTCACATATTCAAAATCATGGGTGGAACAGATTATAGTTTTACCACTTTCATTAAGCCTAATCATAAGCTCTCTTAAAAACTTCTTGCCCTTTGGATCTATTCCATTCATGGGTTCATCTAGAACTAAAACTTCTGGATTCATAGCAAGTACACTAGCTATAGCCACTCTCTTTTTTTCTCCGCCACTTAAGTTGTAGGGCTCCCTTAATTTAAGGTCTTCTATATCAAGCAGTCTCAAACAATCAGTAACTCTTCTTTCTACCTCAGTTTCATCTAATTCCATTTGTCTAGGTCCAAAAGCTACTTCTTCATATACATTAGAGCAAAAAAGCTGTGCATCAGAATTTTGGAATACAAAACCTATTCTTTTGTGAAAAAGCTTTGAAAACTTACTATTGTCCAATTTTCTACTATTTATTTCATCACTATGAAAATAATACTTTCCTTTAGTTGGAAATACTATGCCATTTATCAGCTTTAGAAAAGTAGATTTTCCACTTCCATTAGCTCCTATTAACGCTACAGCATCCCCTTCTTTAATAGTTACATTTATATTTTTCAAAACTTCTACATCTTTATATTTAAAAAACACATCCTTAACTTCGATCATTCAATCACATCCTAGCTAAATAAAAATATACTATTATGAGTATTACATTTATAAAAGAATATATGAGTTCTTTAACTCCAAGTTTATATTTTATATGAGATATGTATTCTCCAGTAAAACCTCTACATTCCATAGCAAAATACATTTCTTCTCCCATTTCCTTTGACTTCAAAAACAAATTTCCCATTATTTTTGTTAAAGAGGAATACTTGTTATTATTTTTTCCAATGGATCTTAATTTTAAAGCATAGAGCATATGTAATGAAAATTCTCCAAGAATAAATATGTACTTTATTGTTATATCAAATACCAATATAAATATATCTGGTATAAAAAAAATCTTTAAAGCTTTAGTTATGTCATGCCATTTTGTAGTGTAGGACAAAATGTTAACACTAAGAACAGTACCAACAATTTTTAGTATAATTAATACACTATTTTTCACATTCCCCATGAACATAGAAGGTATAAGCATTACTAAAGTGAATGCTGGTATAACTAAACTTAATGATAAAATCCGTTTTATATCTCTTATGTCAATTAAACTTAGAATTAATAATAAATATACATATAAAATCATTACATATAAAAAATTTTTAGATAATGAAATAAATAGTATATTCAATATAGTAAATAAAACTTTAACCACTGGATTTAGCTTGTACATAAGGGTACTACCCGTATTTTCATTTCGCTTAATCAAAGACAAAATATGTATTATTTCCATAACACTTTTATCTATAAATTTATCTTTATCCTCCTTAGGCATATAATCATCTTTTTTAAAGAGCCATTCTTCCATAATCCACACCTACTTACTGTTACTTCTTTATCCATTGACTACCAGACCCAAGATTTCCCTTTTATAATCAAAGGTCAAGGAGCTGCTCTTCACGAATTAGTTCAACTAATCTCTTATATTCTCACAAAATGTATACCAAGGACCTACTCCAATTGCAATTCCTTTCTTTTCTTCATTCAATAGAAAATTTCTTATATTATTTTTTTCAACCAAAAGCACTTCTATTTCTTCTTCAGCTTCTAACTTTTGTTCTGGGTTTATATTTTCTTTAATATTTTCATCAACTTCTACTTCTACTACCCTTACAGTATCTGTTAGAAGTGCAGCATTAGAATATAAAGTTGGACTTATGCTCTTTATTTTTCCCACATATCCTGTTTCTTCCTGCAATTCTCTTAGAGCTTCCTTTTCTAAATTATTATCTTCTACTAACCCAGCTGGAAAACCTATAACATATTTGTCTACTGCAGGCCTGTACTGTTTTATAAATAAATATCTATTTGATGGAATTAATTTTGCTATAATAACAACAGTTTTGCTTGTATTATTTCTTTCTATACTTTCCCATACTAAATCCTCATTACATTTACCTTTATAAATTATTTCCTTTAATGCTAACCATTTAGCCTTATATAATATTTTTTCTTTTACTTTTTTCATACATGCCTCCATCTGTGTCTACCTTGAAATATATTAAGGCAGTAAATAATTATTTTATAATACTAATATTTCTTATAATATCTATTATATCATTTATATTGATGAATTTAATCTATTTTAAAAATATAAAATCACGAAAACTATTAAAATTTTACTTTATACATTGATTGTCTACTACTACCTGTCAAAACCTACTTGTAATTCATATTCTAAGTTTTCTATAAAATTCTCTAAAAACCTAAGTCTTTCTTCATAAAACCTTGCTCCTGTTTTGGTTTTAGTTAACGAACTTTTCTTTTTTATTCTTTCCAATCTTTTTTGTAATCTTTCATAGACTTTCATGTAAGATGGGTCTGTTTCCATGACAGTTGCCATACTGTCCCATAACACTGTTATTGCACCTACTTCATCTAATAAATCAGCATCTATCAATATCCTATCCTCAAGAGAGAGTTTTTCTATACATTCCTTTTTAGAAGAATGTTTTTTTATAGCTTGTATAATTCTTTTTGATTGATTTTTATCATAATTTATGCTTTCTAAATACTTGCTACAAATTTCTGCACTTAAATCTGCATGAGGTATGCTATTGTCATTTCTTTTTCCAACATCGTGAAAAATTGCAGCAATAGATACTACTTGCTCATCACCTTTTTCAAACTCATTTAGCCTATGAGTCCAATTATAAACTCTTAAAATATGCTGAAATCTTATTCGGAATGGATACTTATTTTCAAAGTCATCTACTTCTAGTTCTCTATTATCTAAAAATTTCTTTACATAATTAATCATGTCTTCATACATGTATATCCCTCCCATAATAAATAGTTCAAAACCCCATATGAATTAAGTTCACTCTATTCTAAATATATGAAGAACTCACATATAAAATTTATTTAGTTCTAAAATTGTTTTTTATATTAAAATAATTTTTCTATGCATACCTTATTATATAAAGGTTCTATTTTAAAAACTTATATTTAAATATTTTTTAATAAATCTTAATGAAGGATTGGATAAAAAATCACAACATACATACTTTACCTATTATATAATTTATGGAGGTGCATTATGGTCCCTATAAGAGAAAAAATACATAATTCAACCTATATATTGACAGTATTTCTTTGCTTGCTACTAATTGTTACCTTTAAAACTTTTATATATAAAGATAACACTAGAAGTATATGCGCAGTTAACAACCATATTCCAACTCACTTTCAATCTTCCTTACTTTTGGGATTTAAAAAAAACATAGACAGTAATACTACTGCCTATCGCACTCTATGGATAAAACCTGATGATAATAATAATCTTAAAGTAGTCGGCCAAACAGATTCAATAATAGTTCCTCATAAAAATACATTTTGGAAAATAGAACCTTTACGCTATAATTTTATAAACACTGAAGATTACACACAATATCTAGTAGCACACGAAGCGGACAGCAACTATATTCCTGAAACCTTTGAATATAACTATAGTACTTATAACTTGGTATTGGATTTTGTTGATAAAAATTATGTAAGTATATTAACTTCTATAAACTTTCATGGTAAAGACTTGAAAGAATTTACTGATAAAAGCTGCTCAGTAGTAGACCTAGAAAATCTAACTAATTTTAGACATACCGAAAATAGAATTACAATGACAGATATTTTTAAATCTGATTCTAACACAGTAATAAAAAAATTAAAAAAATCAAAAGTAACCTTAGGAGAAAGTTTAGATGACACTGCTGTAAATACTACTTCTGGGGACTATTGGTCCATAGGTCGATATGATGGACAATGGATTCCTCAAATAGCTAAAACTTTTAAGTCTTCTAATAACAACAGTAATTATATCCTATATAATACTCAATTAAAATTACCACAAAGTATAGTTTCACATAACAAACTATGCACAAGTCTTAACTCTATAAAAAAGGTTATACCAGAAGCTGAAGATGCCATATCTTCACCTAAAGAAGATATACTAGGCGTATTTACCACAGATAAGTTAACCTTTTACCCTTATTCTAATGGTTTCATAGGTAAAGAGTCACTAAGTATAGATTTAGATAAAGATGAGACTATGATTATGGATCAATGGACAGATGGTTACTCTGTTGACCAATGGGATAAAGCACTAAGTAAATATTTCACTAATAATTCTTAGTAGGGTTCCAAAGTAGAAACTTAACTTACACGACCGAATATGTTGCCAAACTTCAGCACGTTAAAAACTTTTAATCATTATGGGGCATCAGAGCGAAAATTTAACTTATACGTAGTGATATGTTACCAATGTTGAAGTCACATTTAAATATTTTTTATTAGTCTTAGCGAAAATTTGATAAAAAATCTTAGGACTTTAGATATTGTTTGAGCGTAGCGAGTTTATCAAAGTTCTTAGATTTTTCTCAAATTTGAGCTTTAGACTAATTAAAAATATTTAACGTGACGAAACATGGTAACATATCCCGGAGTATAAGTTAAATTTTCACTGTGTATAACCCTAAAACAGTCAAAAGTGTTTTACAGTTATTTACCATCTTCCTGAAGAGCCTCCTCCGCCGGAACTTCCTCCACCGAAACCTCCAGAGGAGCCACCGCCAAAGCCTCCAAAACCACCGCCACCGCCTCTAGGACCTCTGCCCCAAAAGGATTGCCACAGCATGGTGTAGAATAAGAACTTTGTTACTCTCGCTCTATTAAGTAGAATATCTAATACGAATAACCCTAGAATAAAATATATAATTATGGGATTAATCGTTATGACCTTTTCTTCATTAATTACATTGTTACTATTTTCATAATTATCTAAGGTAACATTATATTCCTTAGCGATATCAGCTGCAAAGGTTGAATAAGCATTTATTAAACCTTCACTGTATCTACCTTCTCTAAACAAAGGCTTTGCAATGCTGTCCATTACTCTAGCAGAATATATATCTGTTATTACTCCCTCTAAGCCTCTTCCAACCTCTACTCTCCAAGCACGATCATTAATAGCTACTAATATTAATAATCCGTTATCTTTTTCCTCTTGGCCAATTCCCCAAGTTCTAAAGAGTTCGTTTGAGTAAGATTCTATATCTCTTCCTTCTAAAGAATTTATTATGACTATAGTAGCTTGTGCTCCAGTTTTATCTTCTAATTCTTTGCCTAAAGTTACTATGTAGTTTTTAGTTTTATCATCAGTAACTTCTACATAATCATTGATATATTTTATATTGGTTGGTTCAGGTATATTT
The DNA here is from genome assembly GCF_014231265.1 of Clostridium sp. DJ247. Lineage (NCBI taxonomy): Bacteria > Bacillati > Bacillota > Clostridia > Eubacteriales > Clostridiaceae > Clostridium > Clostridium sp. DJ247. The sequence continues at coordinate 20,025 of NZ_JABAIW010000023.1, forward strand.
GATTGACCTTTTACTACAATTTGTTTGCCCAAGAACAGCATAGAAGTAAAAATTATAATACTTAAAAATAAATTTAATATTTTAAGCTTATTTTTACTCCAGGAATTCCTTATAGTAGTATATAAACTCTTTATATACATATTTTTATACTTCACTTAGTAATAACTTTAACCTAATTTCTTAGATTAAAGTTCACTTTTTCGCTATTTAGTAAAGTCCACTTTAGGAACTTCCTGTGCTCCCTGGGTTGCTTTGTAGTAAGGTTTTTGTTCAAATCTAAAAATACCTGAAATTATAGAATTAGGAAACCTTCTTGTAGTAGTATTATACTGACTTACAGCATTGTTATAATCTTGCCTTGCTATAGATATTCTATTTTCTGTACCTTCCAATGCTACAGATAAGTCTCTAAAATTTTCGCTTGATTTTAATTCTGGATATCTCTCTACTACCACTAGTAGCCTAGACAGTGCAGATGAAAGCTGAGCATCTGCATTAGCTCTATCAGTAATGGTTTGAGCACCTGCAAGTTTAGCTCTTGCATTTGCTACATCAGTAAATATAGTTTGCTCTTGTGCTGCATATCCTTTAACTGTTTGAACTAGATTTGGAATTAAATCTGACCTTCTTTGTAATTGAGTATCAATATTTGATGAAGCAGCGTTAACCTTTTGCTCTAATCCAACCATAGAGTTATAGCTTCCTATAAGAGGTAAAAATATAACCGCTAATACAGCTACAATTATTAGAGTTGTTTTTAATCCCTTACTCATTTTTTCACCACCATTTTGCAATAATACTATATAGTTTTATGATTTTTAAAAATAATTATGCCTCTTTAAGTTAATATATAGATACCCACAACTTAAATTTAACTTATACGTAGGCATATGTTGCCAAAACTGAAGCACATTTAAAAACTTTTTTATCAGTCTTAGTGAAGTGTTTTAGAAAATCTTAGAACCTTATATATGTTTGAGTGCAGCGAGTTTATATAAGGTTCTTAGATTTTCTTAAACGCGAACTTTAGACTGATTAAAAGTTTTTAACGTGCTGAAGTTTGGCAACATATGCGGTCGTATAAGTTAAATTTCGGGCGTGTTTATCTATATAAAAAAGAATGAACTTATAGCTTTATGTCTAATTCTTTTATTTTTTTTTATAAATCTTATATTTTTCATCATACTTAGAAAAATAATTTTGTCCATCATTTTTTTGAATTCCTTCGCTTTTTCCAAGTACTAAAAATCCATTGTTATCTAAAGAATTATAAAAATTTTTTAGTACTCTCTCCTGCAAACTATCATTAAAATAAATAAATACATTTCTACAAAGTATAAGATTAAATTCGTTCAATGTCCCATTACTCAGCAAGCTGTGCTGAAAAAACAATATGTTTTTCATCAATTCTTCTTTAACTTTTATATAGCTTTTATTGACATTAAAATACTGAATAAAACTTTTTTCTCCTTGTGCATTTCTGTAATTGCTGATATCTTTGTTTAAAGTGACTATAGAATACATTCCATTTTTTGCTTCTTCTATAACATAAGGATTAATATCTGTGGCATAAATTTGAGTTTTGCTTAGCATTCCTGCTTCTTTTAGCATTATAACTAATGAATATACTTCTTTTCCATTTGAACAGCCTGCACACCAAATTTTAATATGGTTATAAGAATTTAAATATGGCAATACCCTAGTTTTAATTAAAGTAAATACTTCGTAATCTCTAAAAAACTCTGTGGTATTTATAGAGAAATCCAGAAACAAATTATGAAAAATTTCTTCATTACCTAAAACCTTCTCTTTAAATAAGTTAAAATCGTAAATGCTCTCCCTAATCATAGCTATGTTTATTCTCCTCATGATGCTATCAATTTGATAATCTGTGTAATCATAACCATAAGTATTGTTTAAATCCTTTAAAAAACTATAAACTTCTACTTTATCTAGTTTTCGACCTTCATCAAATGAGTTATTTTTTAGTTTTTTTAAGGTGAAATTATCTATTACATATTGGCATTTTATGCCTAGAATATGTAGATAAGCGTATAGGTATCTCTTTGAAACAAAAATCCTACATTTTTCCTGACTCTGCAGAATAAAAAGCTTTTCTACAATGTTTTTAGAAATCATATTAGCACCTAAAAAAGTTATACAAATATTTTGATTTTGTGGTATACTTAAAAGCCCTGTTAACTCTTCTATCTGCTTAGAGTCTTCTAATTCTCCAATAATAGAAATATGTGTTTCTCCATTGTTGTATATAATTTTAAAAGCCAATATTCCCCTCCATTGTTCATCAAGATTTATTAATCCAAGCTTTTATTAATGTTATAAGTACATCATAATCAATCGGCTTGGATATATAATCATTTGCACCAGCAGCCATACACTTTTCTCTGTCACCTTTTAAAGATTTTGCTGTAGTAGCTATAATAGGTATATGTTTTATTTTATCCGTATTTCTTATGTTTTTAATTGTTTTATATCCATCCATAACAGGCATCATTATATCCATTAAAATTAAATCTACAACTTCACTTTCAAGCTTTTCTAATGCCACCTTTCCATTTTCAGCTTCAATAATTTCTGCACCGTACTCTTCTAAGGCAGCTGCAAGCACAAATATGTTTCTTGGATCATCATCTACTATGAGTATTTTTTGGTTATCTAGATTTAGAGCTCTATCCTTATTAATTTTAGAAGTCATAATACTTTTATATTCTTCTTCATTTTTAACTTTATGAAGTACTAAAGTTAGTTCATCTAAAAGTCTTTCATATGAGTTTGTAGTCTTAATAATTATGCTGTCTGCATATAACTTTATCTCTTTCTCTTGCTCTGTACTTATTTCCATACCCGTATAAATAATTAGAGGAATGCTTAAATTCTTTAGTTTTATAGTTTTATTAATTTCTTTTAATAAATCAATTCCACTTATATCTGACAATCCTAAATCTAATAAAATTCCATGAATCACCTGTTCTTTTATAAGCTTGAGCCCTTCTTCTCCACTATTTGCCGTTAATGTAACAAAACCTATACCTTCTGAGATAGCTTTTATAGACTGAATTAAGTTTTTATCATCTTCAATTATTAGCAATTTTTTTTGTTCATTATCTTCTATATCTTTAAACTGTTCCTTTTCTTTATTCTGTTGTTCATTGATCATAGTTACTGCTGCCTCTTGATTATAGATAGCCTGTTCAGAAACAGTTAATGGTAAGTATAAGAAGAAGGTGCTTCCAATGCCCTGCTCACTTGCTACTTTTATTTCTCCTTTCATAAGCTTACAAAGCTTGCTGCTTATAGATAGTCCCAGTCCTGTACCTCCGTATTTTCTTGATACAGAACCATCTCCTTGACGAAACTCTTCAAAAATTATATCTAACTTATCTTTAGATATGCCTATGCCTGTATCCATTACTGAGAACACTATGTTGTCTTTACATTGATTACTCCGTTCTATTTTTAGTTTTATAGAACCTTTATCTGTAAATTTAAAAGCATTAGATAAAAAGTTTCTAAGAATTTGAGAAATTTTGTCTTTATCCCCAAAGAGATTATCATTAAATTCATCTTCCAATATAAACCTTATATCTTTTTCCTTTGCAGTTACATCAAAAATCTCACTAAGTTCTTCTAAAAGTTCACTTGAATTAAAATGTCGATAATTTAAATCTATCTTTCCCGCCTCGATTTTTGATAAATCTAAAATATCATTTATTAAACTTAGAAGATGTTGACCAGAGTTATATATGACTTTAATTTTTTCTTGTACACTATGCTCAAGGGTATCCTTACTTCTTCTAATTAAAAGAGTAGATAACAATATAATAGAATTAAGTGGAGTTCTAAGCTCATGAGTAATATTAGCTAAGAACTGAGATTTATATTTATTTGCCATCTCATACTCTTTTGAGCGTTCCAAAATTTCTTCTCTAGACTTTTCCAATTCATCATTTTTAATACTCAACAACCTTGACTGCTCTTCCATCTGTAATTGATGTTCCTCAAGTTGAGTGTTAGTTTGCTGTATCTCTTCACTTTGTTGTTGAAGCATTATCTGCTGTTCTTCAAGCTGAGCATTAGTTTGCTGAAGCTCCTCAGTCTGAAGCTGAAGCTGTCTTTGCTGTTCTTCTAATACTTCATTTGCATTTTTAAACTGGAGTGATATTTCCTGAGCCTCTTTTGTTGAATTTTCACTTATCTCTAATAATTCTTTAATCTTTTCATTCTGAATTGCTGAATAAAGATTTATAGCAATGATGCTGCTTACCACTTCTATAAATTGCTGCTTTAATTTATTAAAAGGTTCAAAGGAAGATAGCTCAATAACTCCATAAAGTTCCTCCTCATAAATTAATGGAAAAGTATAAACATTAAGTGGAGCCTCATATATAGTTCCAGTACAAATTGCTGCTTCTGATTTTCTTACATTTGTAAGAAGTATAGGCTTTCTTTCTAAAGCCACTTGTCCTACTATTCCCTCACCAAGTTCATATATATTAGATAATTTCTCTCTTTCTGTAAAAGCAAAGGAGGAATTTAAAATAAGCTTATTTTCTTTATTTTCGTATATGTAAAATGTTCCATTTCCAACATCTAATGATTTAGATAAAAAATTTATTGCCTTTTGTGTCAATTCTTTTACAGATATGTTACCAGCTACTGCATCATTTAATGAATTTCGAGCATCATTTATCCAAAACTCATTTTTTAATTTATTTATTAATATATTATAACTTTCAGCCATCTCTGAAATTTCACTTTTTTGGATGATGTTATATTCTTCTAAATTTCCTGACCTTGAAATTCTACTCATATGATTCTTTAAACTGTTAATAGGATTAAAAATACTTCTTATCATTGACATAAATATTAATAGTAGTATACTTATTAATATTACTAAAGTTAAAATTAATGTTATTCGCTCTGAAGATTGCAATCTATCTACTTCTTGCATTAAAGTGAGTTCATTATCTGAAGAAGTTGAATATATATTATTAAGATACATTTCAAGCTCATTAGCAAAATCCGTACTTATTCCTTTAGATATATTTATTGCATTATCTTTTTTACCTGCTAGCACGTCTTCAATGATTTTATCCCTTTCTGGTTTCCACCACTTCGAAAGAAGACTATTAATTTCATGTAAATTTCTTTTAGTATTAGCATCTACTGAATTTTCTTCTATAGTAGCTAAGTTTTTTTTCAAATCACTTTCATATTGAGCAGCTATGTTTATCTCTCTTTGAATCTCATTACTGCTTGATGATAAAATTACATCCTTCATGGCACTTTGAATTTTAACCACATTTAATCTTGCTTCCACTGTAGCATCAGAAACCTTTAATGACTGATTATACAAATTGTGAGTTACTTGTGCCAAGTTATCAAGTTCTATTAAAGCGAATGTACCAAAGCCAATAAACATTGCAATACAAATAAAAAACAATATAAAAAATCTTCGCTTTATACTAAAGTTTTTAAAAATGTTCATAAATTCCTCCTAAATTAAAAGTATATATCAGAAAATTCTATATCACTTTTGTGAATTACGTTACTGCTTTTATTTGTGGAATCCTTTTTAGCATTGAGCTTTTTATTTTCTTCACAAATAGGAATTTCAACAATGAATTCACTGCCTTTTAGATGCTCACTTTTAACCTTAATATTTCCTCCATGCATTTCAACTAAAGACTTCACAAGGCTAAGACCAATGCCACTGCCCTCATTGCTCCTTGTAAGGAGGTTGTCTACTTGTTTGAATCTTTCAAAGATTACCTGATGTTTATCTTGAGAAATTCCAATTCCTGAATCTTTAACTCTAATTTCAATTGAATTATCTAAAGTGATTATATTTACAAATATATTTCCACCTTGAGGGGTAAACTTTATGGCATTAGATAAAAGATTTAGAACAATTCTTTCAATAGCATCTAAATCACAAGAAAGTATTAATTCTTCGACGTCCGTATCAAATGTTACTTCAATGTTTTTTAAAGCCGCATACTCCACCACAGAGGTTACAATGGCTTCCACTACCTCAATAATATCACAGATTGATATATTAAGAGTAAAGTTACCTGAATCTATTTTAGTAATATCTATTAGATTATTAACTAGCCTTATAAGCCTGTAACAATTTTGAGTCTGTGTTTTCACTTTTAATTTTATTTTTTCTCTGTCTAAAACTTCATCATTTTTGAGATACTGCTCTATTATTTGTGTTGATCCAAATAAAATATTTAAAGGAGTTCTAAGTTCATGAGATACATTTGCAAGAAACATATTTTTAGCCTCATTGGCTGCTTCAGCTGCTTCTTTTGCTCTTTTTAATTCTTTAGTTTGTTCTTGTAGAAGTATATTCATTGATCTCTCTTTTTTAATAAGTCTTAAATATGTATTTATTCTATTTATAAGTAAAAAGTCATCAATAGGTTTAGTAAGATAGTCTACTGCTCCTATTTCAAAACCTTTTCGCTTAAAATCCTCACCTATATAAGCCGCCGTTAAAAATACAATAGGAATATGTTCTGTTTTCTTTCTGCTCTTTATAATTCGTGCCAGCTCAAAACCATCCATCTCTTTCTCCATATGCACATCTAAAATAATTAAATCTACGGAATGTTTTATAAGCTCTTGTAGTGCTTTTGCTGGAGTATCTGCAAGCAATACATTAGCATCTATATACTCTCTTATGAGAGCGTTTGCTGTAAATAAATTATTTAAGTTATCATCAACTACCAAAATTGTATACAAATTATTTGTTACCATGCTTGAAAACCTCACTTTAACCTCTTTTAAAAATATAGGCTAAAATCCTTATCCAAAATATCAATAATTATTCATACGCACCTATTTTTTACCATTCATAACAATTATATCATGAGATACTTTAGTTATACAACATCTGAGTAAAAGTGACACAGAATAAACCTACAATCCTACCTAGACTTTATTTTTTCCATTTAGCCATATACTTATCAACATCTTCTAGATCAACTAATTCAAGTGGAATCATAATTTTTTTTTCTACTTTTTCACCTTTAGCTACTTTAATAGCAGTTTCTACTGCAGCTTTACCCTGATCTATTGGACTTGTGTATATTGTAACATTTAACTTACCAGCTTTCACATAATCAAGAGCATCAGGAGTACCATCTATACCACCTACAAGTATCTTATCAAGTTTTCCTGCCGCTTCTATAGCCTTTAATGCGCCTATTGCCATTTCGTCATTATTTGCAGCTACTATGTCAATTTGTTTACCTGATTGTAGCCAGTTTTCCATTAAAGTCATCCCCTTTGCTCTAGTCCATTCAGCAGTTTGCTCTGCAACAATTTTCATGTTTGGATATTTTGCTATTACATCACGGAAACCTTGAGTTCTTAATCTCACTGCTTCTTGTCCTATTGTACCCGTCATAATTGCAACGTTACCTTTAAAATTAGCCTTCTTTGCAAGATATTCCATTTCCAGTTTACCAGCTTCTAATGGGTCAGTACTTACGTGAGCTGCTACATCATCTGTGTTTGCCAATGGGTTGTTAACACTAATAATAGGAACCTTGGCTTGTTTTGCTTTATCAGTTAATGGCTTTGATGTATCTGTATCAACTGGGTTAACAATTATTGCATCTACCCCCTGAGTTATGAAATTTTCAATTTGAGACAACTGCTTATTGGAATCATTTTTTCCGTCAACATAAATTACTTCAACATCTTTTTGAGTATCAGCATACTTCTTCATTGAATCAACTAAGTAGGACAGCCATTTATCATCAATTGAAGAGATAGCAACACCTATTTTTATTTTTTTTGAAGAGTCTGAAGTAGCTATAGATTTCTGTCCACATCCTGCAAGGAGAGACGTGGCCATAAGTGCAGTAATTACAAATGATAAGAACTTCTTTTTCATAATATTTCCCTCTCTTAAATAATAATTTTATTTTTTATTTATATAAACTTAAGACCTACGGTACACACTTTTGTACCATAATTGTTATTTTGGGATTATATTAAATTTATTTCTACAGTATTTTAGCAAATTCCTCTTGAGCTTGGTCTAAATTTCATTTTTCTATTATCTTAATAACAGTATACATTCTTTTATCTACAATTTCATCTTTAATAACTTTTACTGCTGTTTTTACACCAATTTTTCCATAGTTTTAAGTTTTAATATTAAAACTTAAATTAATAATTTGATAATAAATAAAAAAATAGTTTGGTTAATTAACCAAACTATTTTTCTATATTGTAATATAAACATAGTAATTATAGGAACTATAGGTTACAAGTTCAAAACTGAAATTAAATGATTCATTTGTATTCTTCCTCACACTCTTTTGCCTAAGCCACATTTATATCTTATATTTGCTTCTATTTTTTCGAATATTAATTTATCGAAACCTAATCCTAATATAATAATTACAATCATAACCGCCATGACCTGGCTAATATCTGCTAAATCTCTACCTACCATTAATACTTGCCCTAGTCCTTTTGTAGCAGATAACATTTCTCCGGACATAAGAGCCCTCCAAGCAAAGGACCACCCTTGTTTCATACCAGTAATAACTGATGGGAGTGCAGAAGGTATAATCACATTCCAATATAACTTTATACCTTTAGCCCCCATGGTTTTTGCAGCTCTTACATAAAGAGGGTTAACATTTTTAATTCCTGACTCTGTAGCTATAGAAATTGCAAATATGGAGCCAATAGCAATAACAAATATAATAGCCTGTTCATTTAGCCCATACCATAAAACTGCAAAAGGCAGCCAACATATACTAGGCAGAGTTTGCAATCCTAAAATTAATGAACTAAAGTTTTCATCAATATATTTATATCTTACAATTAGTAGTCCAACAGCTATTCCTACAATTAAAGATATAGAATATCCCACTATTAATCTTTTTAAACTAGCACCTATAGCAACTGCTAAAGTGTTGTCCTTAGCAAGTCCTATAAGAGTTTTTATTACATCAATGGGAGAAGGGAAGGTATATGGCTTCCATGCATGTAAGATATCTACTCCTAGCTTATATACCAACTCCCATATCATTATTAGAATCATATAAAACACTATTCTTTTCAATACTCCAATCGTTGTCGTACTCAGCTTTTGCAACCTTCTCCACCTCCTCCTTGAGTTCTTTCATTACCTCAGAAACCACATATGTTAAATCAATATTTTCTACGGTTCTTGGTCTTGCTAATTTAATTTCAAATTCTCTTTTTACTCTACCAGGATTAGCAGACATAACAATAACTCTATCTGCTAAAAGTACTGCTTCTTCTACATTGTGAGTTACAAATATAATAGTCTTTTTTGTTTTCCACCATACTCTTTGAAGTTCTAATTGCAAAATACTTTTTGTCTGACTATCTAAAGCTGAAAAAGGCTCATCCATTAAAAGTATTTCTGAATCTAAAGTTAAAGCCCTTGCTAGAGCTACCCTTTGTTTCATGCCACCAGATAATTCATGGATATAAGAGTCCTTAAACTTAGTCAAATGAACCATCTTAAGATACTCCATAGCTTTTTCCCTTCTTTCAGTTTTAGGTACCCCTGCCATTTTCATACCAAACTCTACATTATCTATAACCTTAAGCCATGGAAACAATGCTGAATCCTGAAACATCATAGCCCTATCTACGCCAACATCATTTATTTCTTTATCATATAAAAACATTTTTCCTTCTGTAGGTTTTTCAAGCCCTGCAATTATATTTAACAAAGTTGATTTTCCACAACCTGATGGTCCTAAAAGACATATAAATTCTCCTTTTTTAAAAGAAAGGTTTATGTTATCTAAAGTCACTGTTTCCTTATGCTTTGTTACAAATTTTTTGCTAATACCCTTAACTATTAGAGACAAATCAATCACCTGCCTTACTTAAAACAAATTAAAATTTCAATTAGATGAACTTATATTCCCATTTAATTGAAAGCTTAACTACTGAATTTCCTTTTGTCCTTTTTCCTTAAGAACTTTGTTTAACAAATCTAAATTCACAAGATCTTTTGTATCTGGTGCTTGTTTTAAAAATCCTGTAGTAACTGATAAGTTTACCATTTCGATTGTAGCATCTTTTTCTGGATTGTTTGTTACAGTAAGTCTTTTAAATGCAGAATCTAGTATATCTTTTGATAATGACTTCTTAGTTAAATCAGTAATTTGCTTATTAACAACATCACTTGCTTCATTGCTATTCTTATTAATATAATCTGTTAAATCAACGTGAGCCTTTAAAAAGTTTTCTACTATATCAGCATGTTTCTGTAAAAATTCCTTTCTAACTATTATTACTGCTGTAGGATATTTTCCTTCACGCCATACTTTATCATAATCTAAAACCACATTAGCTCCTACTTCTTTAACTAATCTTGAGCCCCATGGTTCAGGAACAAGCGCTGCATCTATCTGTTTTTTATCCAATAGCGTTTTTATATCAGGGTTATCAGCTTGAACTATTTCAACAGTTCCACCTTTTGTTTTATCTTTAAGTCCATTTTGAGTTAACAGATATCTTAAAGATAAATCTTGTGTGTTTCCAAATTGAGGTACAGCTACTTTTTTACCATCTAAAGCTTTAACATCTTTTATAGGTAAGTCTTTTCTAGAAACCAATATGGCACCTGCATCTGTAGCTCCTGCTATAATTTGAATATCTCCTTTTGATTTTGTATAACCATTTATAGCTGGTCCTGGTCCTATATATCCTATGTCTAGTGCTCCTGCTAAAAATGCCTCAATTTCTGATGATCCAGCATTAAATTGCTTCCACTCTATTTTATGGTTATCTCCTAAAGCCTTTTGAAAAGTATTTTGTTCTCTTCCAACTAAAGCTTGAGAATGAGTTATATTTGGGAAAAAACCAACTCTTACTGTTGTATTATCGGTACCTGCACTTTTCTCGCTGTCCTTACTACCTTGATTAGGTCCGCAGCCAGTAAATATCCCAATTATTGAAACTATTGATAATGCTAGAATAATTTTCTTTCCTTTCATAATAAAAATCCTCCTTAATATTTATTTTTTTGATTTTTCATAACTTATCTATATCTTTTTTACCTCTAAATATAGATAACTTATAAAAAAACTGGAGACTAAATCTTTCTATAATCACTATTATAGAAAAACTTAGTCTCCAGTTTTCTGGTCAACTATTTTAAATATTAATTAAATGTAAACGTCTCTGTTTAATACAGTCAACGTATATTACAATCCCTATATTTATAAACTAATAAGCCATTAAATAAATATGCTATATCTAGCTAAGTACATGTTGTTAAAATCTTATAATACTAAGATATACTATAAATTCACATAATATCTTAACTTATTTTGGTACAATCATACCTCAACGCTTTAACAGACGTACCTGCTGAAGTCTACTAAACTTCGATTTTTTTATTTATCCATGACTATATTACACAGTAATTGCTGTGAAATACTACTCTTCGATAAGTTTCTAAGCTAACCCATTTATTTAAAAATTCCACTTCATTCTCTTTATTTATTTTCTTATATTCATTTAAAAACTCTAAAGTTTCCTCACTTGAATTCACTTTTACTGCAAACCCTCTGCCGTTAATAACTGGAACTCCCGTGTACTTATATTCGTCAATTGACTGAATATCACTAATTTTCTTGTCACGGACTTTAATTGCCACCCAGTCACGAAGAACTAAAATATCAACATTTTCTGGATATTCATAACTCTTACCTTTAACTGGAATTTCATCTCCCACTGTATAGGTATGTCCTAATGATTTATATTTTGATAAAGTTAAACTTTCTGTGTTATAGTAAAATTCTTCAAAAATATCTCCTCTTGCTTTTAAATCATTATACTGGAATGAAACATTATCATTCTTATTTTCATGATTGAAAATATTTTCTACAACACCACAGGCTGATGTCATATTAGTAATACGATCGATTAATATAAGTTCTCCTAGTGTCTTGTGCACATCAAACTTGTCAACTACAATCTTTTCAGAAAGTGAAATATTACATACTGCAATTTCATTTTTCTTTAAAAATCCAGTTGATAAATGTTCTCCAGTATTCACATCAATTTTATATTTTACTTCTGTAACAACACCTGGCAACATCTTTGTTCCCACTTTTACAAAATAATCTTTGCCTGCTGTTAACTCAGAATCATCCATCCAAAGAATCGTTGCAGTAAATAAATTGCTGGCTACAAGCTTTGTATCTTTTGTAAGTACACACCCTCTGGATACATCCACTTCTTTATTAAGCTGTATTGTGACAGGCTGATCTTTCGTTGCGCTTTGTACATCTTTATCTGTTATATGAATGCTTTTTACTAACGCTTTTTCATTGCTTGGAAGTGTTATCACTTCATCTCCTACCGCAATACTACCTGCTTCAATCTGTCCCTGAAAACCTCTGAAGGTATGATTTGGCCTACATACTCTCTGTACTGGCATATAGAAGCCTTCCTCAGAAGTACTTTCAACATTTACATTTTCAAGATAAGTTAAAATAGGTGCTCCTGTATACCATGGTATATTTTCTGACTTCTTTGTAACGTTATCCCCTTCTGTAGCAGATATCGGAATGATTGCAATATTTTTCAAAGAAAGTTCTTTCTCTAATTTTCTAATTTCTTCTTCAATTTTTAGGAATCTTTCCTGATCATATCCGATTAAATCCATCTTGTTAATAGCAAATACAAAATGTTTGATACCCATTAAAGAACAAATTCTCGCGTGTCTTCTTGTTTGAACAAGCACTCCTTGTTTTGCATCTACCAGTATGATGGCAAGATCTGCAAATGATGCACCAACTGCCATGTTTCTAGTGTACTCTTCGTGACCTGGTGTATCAGCTACGATAAAGCTTCGTCTATCTGTTGTAAAATAACGATATGCAACATCGATTGTAATACCCTGTTCACGCTCTGCCATAAGACCATCCAATAGTAAAGAATAATCAATGGCTCCCTCACGGCTACCAACTTTACTATCTAATTCCAAAGCTTTTTTCTGATCTGCAAATAAAAGCTTTGCATCATATAAAATATGTCCAATGAGAGTGGATTTTCCATCATCCACACTACCACATGTTATAAACTTTAATAAGCCTTTCATATTAGAAATACCCCTCTCTCTTTCTTCTTTCCATACTGCCAACTTCTTCACTATCAATAACACGGGTGGTTCTCTCAGATGATACTGCACTCAACGTTTCCTCAATAATTTCATCTAAAGTTGTAGCTTCTGATTCCATACCTCCTGTAAGCGGATAACACCCCAAAGTTCTAAAACGCACTTTTTTGTATTCAATTTTTTCTCCTGGCAATACTTTCATTCTATCATCATCCACCATAATGATATTGCCGTCCCTATACACCACTGGACGTTCTTTCGCAAAATATAATGATACAATATCAATATTTTCTCTTTTAATATATTGCCAGATGTCTCTTTCCGTCCAGTTTGAAATAGGAAAAACTCTTATACTCTCACCTTTATGAATCCTAGTATTGTAGAGTTTCCACATTTCTGGTCTCTGATTTTTAGGATCCCATGCTTGTGCCTCATTACGGAAAGAAAAAATTCTTTCTTTTGCACGTGACTTTTCTTCATCACGACGTCCGCCGCCAAAAGCTGCAGTAAAACCATATTTTTTCAATCCTTGTTTTAAAGCCTGTGTCTTCAGAATATCCGTATACGCTGATCCATGATCAAATGGGTTAATTCCTTGTTTTAAACCCTCTTCATTTCTATGGACAATCATCTCTATTCCTAATTCTTTTGCTCTTCTATCACGAAACTCTGTCATTTCTTTAAACTTCCATGTAGTATCAATATGCATAAAAGGAAACGGTGGTTTCTCCGGATAAAATGCTTTCATGGCAAGGTGTAACATAACAGAACTGTCTTTTCCTATTGAATATAACATTACCGGTTTCTCACATTCAGCAGCCACTTCGCGAATAATATATATTGCTTCTGCTTCCAATTTATCAAGATGTGATAATTCACTCATTATTAATTCCTCCTGAGTTTACAGATTTTACTTTTAAAATAAATTTATATGTTATATTAAAGCTAGAAAATTTATAAATAATGTATACCACTTATAAATTGACAACTAACATAAAACATTTTATGATTTTACGAATCCATATTTACGACCTATTGCATTCTCAATGTTTTCAAATACAAACTTATCAATTATAAGTCCTAGTATAATAATTACTACCATAACTGCAACAATTTGATTTATATCATTATACTTCTTACCTTCTGTTAGAATTTGTCCAAGACCATTCATTGAAGAAGCTATCATTTCCCCCGCTATTAATCCTCTCCAAGCAAAAGCCCAACCTTGCCTTACTCCTGCCAATATAACAGGAATAGATTCTGGAAAAATTACTTCTTTATAAAGTGCAAAGCCTTTAGCTCCTGCCATTTCTGCAACTCTAATGTAGATAGGCGTGAAATTTTTAATACCACTTTCTATAGCCATGGACACTGCAAAAACTGATCCTATAATTATTACAAATAGTATTGCTTTTTCATTAAGTCCAAACCATAAAACTGCAAAAGGTACCCAACACACATTAGGCATACTTTGAAGAGCTCCAATTAGCTTACCTAAACTATCTCTACTATGCTTTAACTTTACAATTAACAATCCTATTAATGATCCTATAAAAAGAGAGATTATAAAACCTATAACAAGTCTTTTCAAGCTTATAAGAATTGCCACCCCTAAAGTATTATTTGTTGTAAGTTTAACAATACTTTGATATACATCAACTAGAGATGGAAAACTAGCAAACTTATAGGCCAATTCCCATATTACTATTATCGTCATATAAAACAGAATCTTGCTCCAAATCCCATCCTTCATCGAACTCTGCTTTTGCAACCTTTTCCACCTCCTTTTTAAATTCTTTCATAATTTTTGAAACCATGTAAGTTACATCAACGTTATCTATTTTTCTAGGTCTTGCAAGCTGCACTTTAAACTCTTTCTTTTGAGAATCTGGACTTGCTGGCATTAAAATAACTCTATCAGCTAAAAGTACTGCTTCTTCAATACTGTGAGTTATAAATACTATAGTCTTCTTAGTATTCCACCATATTTTTTGAGTTTCTGTTCGAAGGATATCTCTTGTTTGACTATCAAGAGCTGAAAAAGGTTCATCCATAAGAAGTATATTAGAATCTAAACAAAGTGCTCTAGCAATAGATACTCTTTGTTTCATACCTCCAGAAAGCTCCTTAACAAAAGCGTCCTTAAATTTAGTAAGATTCATCATTTTTAAATATTTCAGTGCTTTTTCTCTTCTCTCACTTTTAGGAACCCCTGCTATCTTCATACCAAATTCTACATTGTCTATAACCTTTAACCAAGGAAACAGGGCATGTTCTTGAAATACAACAGCTCTATCAGGTCCTGGGGAATTTACTTCTTTTCCATTTAGAACAACTTTTCCACCTGTGGGCTTTTCAAATCCAGCTATAATATTTAAAAGCGTAGACTTTCCGCATCCTGAGGGCCCTAAAACACATACAAATTCTCCGTCATTTACAGTTAAATTTATATTTCTAAGCGTTTCAAATTCCTGGTTACCTTTTTTATACTTTTTACTTAAACCCTCGATTACTAAACTCAAACCTCATCCCCCCTCCTTAATATTTATTTGACTCTTTCCTGTTTGTGCTTATTACAGTCTCATTATTGTTTTTATCCACAATGTGCCAGCTTAATTCTTCTTTTTTCTGCTTTACATATAAATAAGCACCATTCCCACCTATATCGGCTCCCAAATAATACTTAATAGCTGCTGCTCCGCATTCTTTAAGACAAGCTGTGCATCCCCAACAATTTTTTTCATATTTGATATATGCTTTTCCATCTTTATCTTTATAAATCAAGCTACCTGGACAAACATCTATACATCTACTACAACCTACACATTTTTCTTTATTAATTTTTATACTCATAGACCTCATCCCTTCCAACTAAATCCCTTAGTACAATTTCAATGTTTCCATCTTTATATATGGAGTTAACATATTTGAGCCAGTTTTCATCATCCTTTTTAGGGAAATCTGCGTTTTCTTGATAACATCTCCAACGAGTTTCAGTTCTTGCTATAAGATGAGCTATAAGCACTTTTGCCACATATAAGCGATCAATTATTTCATATATAAATAGTAGCTCGTGGCAATCATTAGCTTTTAATTTATTAGTTATTTCTATTAATTCATCAATTCTCTTAGCTGCAATAGTTAATTTTCTCTTAGTATAAACATAGTTTTGTGATATTCCACCAGCATACTCATCCATTATTTTCTGCATAGCTTCTTCCACTTGATCTATAGTATAAGTAGCATCTACATTTTGAAAAAATTTATTAACTTCTTTTAGTTTATTTTCTATTTCTGCATTATCTAATGTCTGTTGTTCTACTTTTGCTATATATTTAAGTGCAGCTTGTGCAGCTATTTCTCCTTCAGCAAAACAACCTGTTACATATTTCTTAGGACTTCCTCCTGTTACATCTCCAGCCGCATATAACCCATCTATAGTAGTTTTTCTATTGGTATCTACCCAATATCCACTAGCAGTGTGTCCACCTACTATATAAGGTTCAGTTCCTTCAATTTCAACATTCTCAGTAGATGGGGAAGTATTACTATCTACCCACTTTAAGGTTTGAGCTGGTGCCATATTTAAATATGCTTTAAACAATTCTTGTTCTTGTTCTTTAGTTATGTCTTTAGTTTTTAAAAAACAAGGTCCTCTGCCTTCTAGATTCTCCATTACAGTTGAGTAAAGTCTATTAATTGTAGTACCTTTTCCATAATTAGCAACATAACGTTCCTCAGAGCTGTTTACTTGTGGTGTTCTTACACCTTGAGCTATAGTACCTGTAGGAGCTATAGTATCTTTACATCTTAAAGCTATAAATCTCATTTCAAAAGTAGTCATCTCTGCGCCAGCTCTTATGCCCATAGCATAGCCTGCACCTGTATTAAAAGGGCTGTACCACATTTTGTGTCTTGAAAATGTAGGGTTATTAGGCTTGTATATACCTGCTGCTCCCCCTGTAGTACATATAACCGCTTTTGAATAAATTACAAAGAACTTTTCTTGGTAAATTGAAAATCCATAGGCACCTATCACTTTTCCATCTTTTACTATGTAGTCTATAATATTTAATCCATTTAAAATTTTAATGTTTTTCTCTTTATTTACTGCATCTGCTAGTATAGGTTTAATATTTTCTCCGTTTATCTTTATACTTCTCTTTCCTCTTGAAACATACTTTCCATTATCATCTTTCAAGATAGGAAGTCCCATATCTTCTACCTTTTTAGTAACTTCATTTAGTTTTTTAGCTATAGTATATATTAAATCTTCTCTAACTACGTTATGAAATTCTTCTTTTACATAATCAACAAAGGATTCAGGAGTTTCTCCATCTACTATATATGCGTTTAATGCATTAACTCCTGCTGCAAGACATCCACTTCTTTTTATATTTGCTTTTTCTGCTATTATTACCTGAATTGAAGGGTCCTCAGCGGCAGTAAGTGCTGCAAAGCATCCGGCTGCTCCTCCTCCTACTACTAAAATATCAGTATTTAAAACTTCAAAATTTAGTCCCATCCTGTCACTCCCTAATTTTTATTTTAAACTATATCTATTGTTTAACTTTAGTTATCATTGAGATAACTTATAATAGATTCTACACACTGTTCTAAACTATTTAAATGTGTAGATACTATTAATTCAGGATTTTCAGGTTTCTCATAAGGAGAGTCTATTCCTGTAAAGTTTTTTATTTGTCCGCTTCTAGCTTTTTTATATATACCCTTTGGATCTCTTTGTTCACAAACTTCTAAAGGACAATCTACGAAAACTTCTATAAAATCTTCTCCTAGTAACTTTCTAACCTTCTCTCTATCCTCTCTAAATGGAGAAACAAAAGTACCTATGGTAATAATCCCAGCATCTACAAAAAGCTTTGAAACTTCCGCTATTCTTCTTATGTTCTCTATTCTATCCTCTTTTGTAAATCCAAGATCGGAGTTTAATCCGTGTCTTACATTATCTCCATCTAAAAGGTAAGTGAGCTTGCCCATATTATGCAGTTTACTTTCAAGAGCTGAAGCTACAGTAGACTTACCTGATCCAGAAAGTCCTGTAAACCAAATTAACTTTCCCTTTTGTTTTAAAAGATTTTCTCTGTGTTCCCTCTTAATATTCATATTGTGCCAAACTATATTAGTTGCCTTTATATCCATAAAATCACCTCATATTTTTAGTTAAGGGAATATTGAATATCCCCAAATTATTTATAAATTACTTCACATCTTTTTTATAATATCAAACTTTTATGTAGAAATTATGTAGATGAGTATACTCATCTAAAAATCACGAAAAATAGTTAAACCATCTTTTCAAACGAAAATATTTATTATTAATTTTATAAAAATTTTACATCTTTTTTGTATAATAATTTTACAACTTGTAATATTCTTAGTATTTTATTATTAATACTATAATTATATATAAAAAATAAAAGGCTGTCTTATCAAGTATAAGAAAAACAGCCTTTTATCTAAGTTGAAACTATTTCAAGTTAAATTAAGCATTTTTCTTATCTCTCAGAATATCTGTAATTCCGCAGGAATTGACACCGTTACACTCGAATGAGAATGTTGGTTGTCGGGCTTCATAGGGCCAGTCCCTCCACCGCTCTTGATAAGAATATGTAACATATTTCAAAGTTACAAACATCCGACTTATATCTACATATTATACTGTTTTCTTACTAAATTGTCAATTAATATTATTACTTTTTCAATTTTTTAGTAAATTTTTAAATACCATAAAACAAAAAACTTCTACCTCTCTACAGAGGTAGAAGTTAACTTCCACAGTTCCACTCTGTTTATCATGATCTTAAAAAAACGTGATAAATCTAACTATCAATACAACTTACTTTTTATGCTTTAACGGGCATATCCGCTGAAGTCTACTAAACTTCAATTCAGAGCTCCGAGATGCACTTCAACTATTTTCAACTCAAAATCTCTCACACCTAAAAAGATTTCTCTCTGAAAGTTTCCTAATAGCTTACTCTTCTCATCAAAGCATTTCCTACTATTCCTATATGTTAAGTAAATTATAATTGGTAATTGGTTTAATGTCAACACCATATTTGAACTTTTAACAATAGGTTTTAAATTCATAATTTTTATTTATTATAACGTAGAATCTTAAATTATACAAATTAAAGCCAAGGAAAACCTTGAACTCCTAGAATTTAAATTCTTATTTTATAAATTATATATAGTACATAATATTATCTTTTTCACTCATATATTTGTTAACTAAATCCTCTAAAGTAATAGAATCAAAATAATTGTTTATTTTATTATTTATAATGTTCCATAGATTTTTATTTATGTATTTATCTAATTTATCAGTAGTAGTTGTTTCATCTACATCTACTAAAGCTAGTTTTCCCTCTAGAGCTCTTAATATTTCACCAATAGTAAATTGATTTGCCGGCTTAGATAATAAATAGCCTCCTTGAGATCCTTTTCTCCCTATTACAAAGCCACTTTTTCTCAAAGCGGAAAAAATTTGTTCTAAATATCCCTCTGAAAGATTTTGTCTATCTGAAATACTTTTTAGTGTAACTACCTCAGATTTTGAATATATAGCTAAGTCAATAAGAGCTTTTAACCCATATCTACCTTTAGTTGAAACTTTCATAAGCTCTCCTTTCCTAGTAAAATAATCTGACATTCTTACTATTATTATATATTATGAAATAACAAAAAATAAATTTATTTTAATTATACTATTTATCAGTGGCATAATCTAGTAATATGCTATGTGGAATAAATTAAATTTAAAAGTTCCAGTTCTATATAGGGTTTCAGACTTGAAACTCTATATATTCATTATAAACTTATTAACAGCCTTTGCTACACCTTCTTCATCATTGGTGTCTGTTATATAGTTGGCTTTTCTCTTTACTAGATCTATTGCGTTTCCCATAGCCACTCCAAGACCTGCATATTCTATCATTGAAAGATCATTTTCACTATCTCCAATAGCTATTATCTCTTCTCTTTTCAAGTTATAATAACCAGCTAAAATTTCAACTGCCCTTCCTTTAGAAGTTCCTTTACAAGTAATTTCTATGTTATCTCTTGCAGAACTAACCACTTCTACATCATCCAGTTTCTCTACTTCATTTCTAATTTTTTGTAACTCCTCTTCATTCCTATTAGAAATTATGCATTTGACTATATTCTCCTCTTCATTATGTAAAATAGTTTTCCATTGTTCTATATTTTTTACATGTATTATTTCTATTTTTTCTTCCTTAAGCAAAGTTTTCTGCATAAGAAGATTAATAATAGATTTATCTAACTTATTTCCAAGATACATTTTCTGCGAAGTATGAAACTCTAATGCCGCTTCATATTTGCTGCAAATATTTAATATTTTTGTAGATAATTTTTTACCAAGTATACTCTTATATATAATTTCATCTTTATCTTTTTCTTTTATAAAGGCTCCATTGGCTGCAATAACTGGCGACTTAACCCCTATAAGGTCAGAGTAGTATTCTGCGTTATCATATATTCTGCCTGTAGTTATAACAATATGAACTCCATTATTATGTGCATTTTTTAATACACTTCTTGTATTTTCTGTTATTTTTCTTTTGCTGTTTAAAAGTGTGCCATCCATATCGATACAGACTAATTTATAACTCATAAACACTCTCCTGTTCTATAATAACTTACGTTAGTTTGCTCCTAACTATTTTAACTCAATAATATATCTATATAAAGCTTACTACTTAAATACACTTTTCACAACCATATTCCCCTGTATTTTACAAAGCTTTAAAGTACAAGTTTAGAAGCTAACGAGTATATTAATTAAGTTTAAGGCTTCCCTTCTTGCAGTGCAGCTACAACTTCACCTATTATTTTAAATCCATCTTCAATGTGTTTTTTAGAAACTCTAGAAAATCCAAGTCTCAGAGTGTTTTTCCCCTTGTTATCTGTGTAAAATATGTCTCCTGGAGTAAAAATTACTCCCCTCTTACAGCACTGATCTAATACTTCTCTTGCATCTATTCCATTTAACTTTATAAATATATGAAGTCCACCTTCACCAAGTATTTCACTACATAAAATATATTTTTTAGCACATTCTACTGCATACTCATATTTTTCTTTATAAACTTTTCTAGATTTTTTTATATATCTTTCAAAAGTGCCACCTTGAAGATATTCATAGAATATCGCTTGGTCTAAGGATGATGTATGAATGTTTCTAGCCCTTTTTACACTTTCTAAATAATCTATTAACTTACTATCTCCTAGTATCCAACCTATTCTCATACCTGGAAAAAGTATTTTGGAAAAGCTTCCTATGTATATAACACTGTTACCTTCTCCACTTAATGCCGCAATAGGCGACACATGAGTTCCTGAATATCTTAATTCTTCATTAAATCCGTCTTCAATTATTGGTATATTATAGTCCCTAAGAATCTTATATACCTCCACTCTTTTTTCTGCAGACATGACAATTCCAGTAGGGTTATGGTAGGATGGAATCAAATATGAAAGCTTAAAATTATCTTTCTCTAAAGTCCTCTTTAACTTATCAATATTTATACCATCTCTGTCCATGTCTATTCCTACAACCTCTAGATTATGAAGTTTCATTATCTTTATAGCAGTATTATGAGTTGGATTTTCACAAAGTATCTTATCTCCATTATTAGTTAAGCAAGATAAAATTAAATCAAAGCCTTCAGTAAAACCGTTAGTTATAATAAGATTCTTTCCTTGTACATTTACACCTTTATTTTTCATATATTTTAATAGATATTCAATGAGAGGTTTATACCCTTGAGCATATCCATAATTTAATATTTTTTCCCCCTCAATAGACAACCTATTTAAAAAAGCTCTCTTTACTTCCTCTATATCAAAAAGACTTTGATCTGGAGCTATACTTTTAAAAGATATCATTCCTTTTTTCCACTTAGCCTCATGCTTTACAATATCTAATTCTTGAGAAACCCTTGCTAAGTTGTTTATATGACAACCCCAATCAATGCTCCATTTCTCCTGAGGATTTATCTTAATATCTGCAATAAAAGCACCCTTACCTTTTTGCATGTATACAAATCCTTCTTCTTCGAGATACTGATATGCACATATTATTGTATTTCTACTTACCTTTAAAACAGAGGACAATTCCCTAGTAGATGGAAGCTTTTCGCCACTTCTTATCATACCTCTAAGTATCATATCCTTTATATAATCTTTGATTTGAATATATACAGGCGTATTTTTATCTAATTTTATATCTAAAAACATATTTTCACCTCTATATATATTTTCACACAAATATGACTATAAATAAAGATTTTCTTATTTTATGAATAATCATAACTTGAATTTTACTTATACTCAGGAGTATATCACTAATGTTGAAGTCAAATTTAAATATTTTTAATCAGTCTTAGCGAAAATTTTAAAAAAACCTTAGACATTAGTCTAAATCCGTGAATTTAAAACATAAATTTTATAAAAAATTTGAGTAAAACTTTATTTAAATGCATTTGAGTATAATATTTTTATAGAATAGTTTGCATAGGCGTAAATCCAAACCTAATATTGGTACTAAACCATTATATCTATAGTATAAATATAAAGAAAAAAGCTACTCCTAATATTATAATAAATAAAAAGGAATAACTTTTATGAAGAATATTAACTCAGTAGATAGCATGGCTAAAATAGAAAAAATTATTAATAATCTTTCAAAGAAGATTATTAATAATTTGTCATTAGCTGTTAAATTCACTAAAAGAAATAGTAAGTTAGATGGTTTTACATTTTTTAAAGCATTTACATTTGGCGTATATAGTCTTCAAAATATTTCATTGAGAAACATAGCAGATTTTTGCCAAGAAACAGTATCTGGACTAACTTTGTCCAGACAGGCTTTGGAAAATAAACTTAAAGTAGGTTTTGAATTCTTAGAATCTATTCTTAGACATATTATCGAAGATAACATACTTAAAACAATTAAACATAACCATATAGAAATATTTAAGATTTTTAACGATATAAAAATCTGCGATAGTAGTATAATTAAAACTAGTGATTCATTAAGAGATATTTATAGAGGATTTGGTACAAAATGGAATTCAGAATCAGCACTTAAAATACAAACAGTATATAGCTTTAAAAATAAACTGTTAGATACATTTGAAATTGAAGATGCTATATTATTTGTATATAACTGGTTTAGCTTTACGCCTATGGAATAGTTTGTTCAAAACATGATAATTATACGAATTTATAGGAGGTTACTAAATGAATATAAAAATATTTACTCATAATGATTTAGATGGAATAGGGTGTGCTGTTTTAGGACTATTGTGTTTTGATAAGGCCGATATTGAATATTGCGGTTATGAAGATATAAATAGCAAGGTTAAAGCTTTTATAGATAACAAAGGTTACGATAACTATGATCATGTTTATATAACTGATATATCAATAACTCTTGAACTTGCTGAAATAATCAATAATACTGAACCTGAAGTATTTGAACCTGGATTTAACCTGTGCGAATCTTTCACTTTAATAGATCATCATCCTACTGCACTACACTTAGAAAAATATTGGTGGTGTGACATTGAAGTTGAAAATGAACTAGGTAAATGTAGTGGAACAAGTTTATTTTATAAGCACATACTTCAATCATTACATTATAACGTAAAGTTAAGTAATAAAAAAATAAAAGATTTTGTGGAAACTGTAAGGCAATATGATACATGGGAATGGAAAACAGTTTATAAAAATGATAACCCTAATAAATGGAATAATTTACTTGGTTTATATGGCATACAGAAATTTGTTGATAGAATCATTAATAAGTTAACAACTGAAGAAGCTTTTGATTTTGATGATACAGACTTACTAATGCTTGAATTGGATAGGGATAAGAAAGAGCAATACTTTGAGTTGAAATCAAAAGAATTAGTCAATATTAAAATTGAAAATTAC
This sequence comes from Clostridium sp. DJ247, assembly GCF_014231265.1. NCBI lineage: Bacteria > Bacillati > Bacillota > Clostridia > Eubacteriales > Clostridiaceae > Clostridium > Clostridium sp. DJ247. Next base: position 44,176 of record NZ_JABAIW010000023.1, read on the forward strand.
AATGTTGGAGCAGTTTTTGCAGATCAATATATATCTGAACTAGGGAACTATTTAGCTGAAAAGTTTACTGAATTTGATTTTATTGCTCTGATTGGTAATAAAACTGTTAGCTATAGAGGTATAAAAGATAATATTGATTTAGGATTAGTGGCAAAACAATTCGGTGGTGGTGGTCAGCCAAAAGCTTCAAGAAGTCAAATAGATAAAGATAAACAACTAGAATATATTAAAAGCTTATTCAAATAGTTCGCAGTTCAACTATATCTTGGTATAACCTTTTGAATATGGCTTCACTTTTTATAAACGGTTAAACTTTTTTTACAAAGCTACACTATTATTATGAAACTTCTCTTTTTTGTGTCAGAGGCGTACTCACAGAGTAAGCAACCATATCAAAATCATAGATTCTGACTCTTTAATTAAATTTGAGATTTAAACTTATTAAAAAGTATTTATGACGCAAAGAACCGGTAACATATACCAACACCTAGATGAGGTTCTAAAGTTGAAACCTCGTATAGATATCCAATTTCATAACTTCACTTATACTAGGAAATATACTGACAATTCTGAAGATCATTTAAATACTTTTCTTTATGGTCTTAGCTAAGTATTTGAAAGGTGTTTAGACCTTTAGATTTGTTTGAGAAAAGCGAGTTTATCAAAGGTCTATTAAATTCATAATGTAATAAAAAACTCAGCACCTAGTAAGTACTGAGTTTTTATCTACTATTGTTTAGGCTTTTTTCTATTCTTTACGTGCTTTTCTTGAACATCACTTTTATTAGTTCTTTTTGTACCAATATTTACGTCTTGTTTATTTATACCGCCTTTGGTCATACGGTTACACACCCCTTTCTTAATATTAGATTTACCTTAGAAAGAGGTTTTATTCCTATATACTTAGCAATATAAACTATAAACTTTAAAATGCTGGTACTATGCTTCCTTTGTATTTATCTTCTATATACTTTTTAACTTCTGGGGAAGTCAAAGCCTTGGAAAGAGCTTGTATATATGGTTGATCTTTGTCTTTTGTTCTAACAGCAAGTACATTAGCATAAGGTGAATCCTTTGATTCTATAGCTATAGCATCTTTTGTTGGATTTAATCCAGCTGGAATTGCATAGTTAGTATTTATAACTGCTGCATCTACATCACCTATAACTCTTGGAAGTTGTGCTGCCTCTAATTCTGTTATTTTAATATTCTTCTTATTTTCTGTAATATCTAACTTAGATACAAGATCTCCATCTTTTAACTTTATAACAGCTGAAGCTTGTAATACTTTTAATGCTCTAGCACCATTTGATGGATCGTTTGGTATTGCAATTGTTGCTCCATCTTTAAGTTCATCTAATTTTTTAACCTTCTTTGAGTATACTCCCATTGGCTCTAAATGAACTTTAACAGTGTAATCTAAATCAGTATGCTTTTCTTTATTAAATGAAGTTAAGTAAGGTATATGTTGAAAGAAATTTGCATCAAGTTCTCCACTATCTAAAGATGTATTTGGTATTACATAGTCTGTAAATTCAACAATTTGAAGATCATAGCCTTCTTTTACAAGTAGTGGCTTTACTACTTCCTTAAGTATTTCTGCATGTGGTGTTGGTGATGCACCTACTTTTATAACCTTTTTAGTTTCTTTACTAGTATCATTTTGCTTAGCAGCCTCTTGTTTTTGTCCACAACCAGCTAATCCTAAAACAAGCAAAGCTGATACAGCTATTGATAAAATTTTTCCTTTTTTCATAATAAAATTCCTCCTAATAATTCTCTATTCAAATGCTTTACTTTCTTTTTAACTTTAAATATAGTCTTAACTTATCAATGTAAACAATCAATAATTGCATAAGAACAAAAGTACTTTAATTGGCCGGCCTTGTTCTTATTTAAAAAAATTAAAACTCGAGGAAAACCTCGAGTTTAAAATCTCAACGTTATCCTCATCTTCCAGCTTACACTGTAGGATTTAGCACCACTGTATTATTAAATGAAACAATACTGGTTGCTGGGCTTCATAGGGCCAGTCCCTCCACCACTCTTGATAAGTAAGTACTTATTATTAAATTCATTGTTTAGATTATATCAACCAATAAATATCACGTCAATACTATTTTGATTTTTTTATTCAAGGTATAATTTTTTACAAATGATTTATTACATATTTATCATTATTTCACTTTTAATATATGATACTTATCAATTACGCATTAATTATATTATTAAATTTATATTAATCTAACTGTAATTTTTATATTTAATTAATATAGATACCCACAGCTTAAATTTAATTTATACATCTACCTTTTTTGTTTTAATGAAATTTCAATTATTTCATCTAACAATTCTGCAAAACTCATATCCACAGCCTTTGCACTCTTTGGAAACAAGCTATTTTTAGTCATTCCTGGTAAAGTGTTAAGCTCAAGTATATAAGGTACACCTTCCTTTATTATCATATCAACTCTAACATATACACTACACTTTAGAGCCTTCCAACACTGCAAAGCCATTTCTTCAATTTTAGCCTGCAGCTCTTTTTCAAATTCAACTATAATTTCATCTGATCCACCATCTGAATATTTTGCAGTGTAATCAAAAAACTCTGACTTTGGTTTTATTGCAATTATAGGAAGCATTTTTCCATCTAATATACAACAAGTTATTTCATCGCCCTTAATATATTCTTCTATCATAACTTCGTTATCATAATCTAATGCTAATTTTACAGCACTTTCTATACCTTCTTTACTTTTAACTATATTAGTAGCTACACTAGAACCTCCACAATTAGGTTTTACTACTACTGGGTATCCCATCTTTTCTATATAACTATAATCTAGTTCTTCTACACTTTTAACAGACAACCAATCTGCAGTGTTTATACCTGCTGATTTTAACACCTTTTTAGTGGTATCCTTATCCATACAAACTCCACTAGTTAAAGGACCACACCCTGAGTAAGGTATATCCATAGTTTCAAGCACCGCTTGAACCGTTCCATCTTCTCCAAACTTGCCGTGAAGTGCAAGGAATGCAAAATCTAAATCTTTAGTTTTTTCTATAACATCATACTTTTTATCTATAATTATAGGAACTATTTCATATTTATCTTTATTTAAATAACCTGCTATTTCTTTTCCAGATTTTAACGATACTTCTCTCTCAGAGGATATTCCTCCCATAATAACGCCTATTTTCATTTATATTTCCTCCATGCAACTTAATAATTCTTCTAATAACATTCTATACTTTAATGAAAATAAAGAAAGTACCACCTATGTACTTTTTTATAACCTATGTGGTCTTTATATTATAAAAATTAATTTGTCGCTATTGTAACATATAATTTGTAATAATATAATTAGTAATGTAGAAAAATAAAGTAATTTACAAAATTTCCATAATGTAATATGATTGATATGTACTTATTGTCGAATAAGGAGATTTGAAATGGAAAATTATCTAAATGTTACAGATTTATATTATAAAGATGTAGAAGAGTATAAAATTGATATTAATACTACTCTTTCTTGTATGAGTTCTACCAGCGAAAGACTGATATTTGCTGTAGTTGCAGAGAAATCAGGTATAACTCGTTTTGTAATACGAAAGTATCCTGAATTAAGAAACTACATACTAGAAAAAATTATATATTACAAGGAAATACAGGTTATAAACAAAAAAATAAATAGAGCTGTCAACAACTTACTTAAAGCAAATAAAAGTCTTACTTTTATATCCATAATAAATAAATGTAGACTAAGCTCAGATATTATCTATGGAAATGAATATGTTAAAGAAAAAGTTCGAAGTGTATTAGTTGAAAATAAACATAATATAACTACTAAAAAAAACTGCACCCGCTTATAAAGAAAGACTTAATATTTGTCTAAAAGGCATAATACTTATGCTTTAGTTATTACTATTGTACTATTGCATATTTTCATATATATAGTACAATAGTGGTAATTAAATAAACCCTTTGTGGGGGTGCCTTCTAGGCTGAGAAGAGTTATCTCTAACCCTTTGAACCTGACCCAGATAACACTGGCGTAGGGAAGCAAACATTATCTTTATAGTTATGTATATTTCAGTGTATTGCTTTTCTGCAATACATTTTTTATTTTCATTCTAGTAATTAAAATAATATATATTTTTTCACTGTTTTATCCTTATTATCTTAATGTTCTTCGTTTAAAGTCTGGATTAGGGGTTGTATTAACTCAAAGTTTTCTAACACATATAAATAGAGGTGGTTTAAATGAAAAAAGTATTAACAATTGCAGGGTCTGATAGTTGCGGCGGAGCTGGTATTCAAGCTGACATAAAAACCATGAGTTCTCTTGGAGTCTATGGTATGAGCGTAATAACTGCAATAACTGCACAAAATACATTAGGTGTACAAAAAGTAATGGAAGTTACACAGGAACTTATTGAAGCTCAGATACGTTCTATATTTGATGATATAAATGTAGATGCTGTAAAAATTGGTATGGTTTCAAATAGCAAAACTATAGAGATAATAAAAAATCTGCTAACTGAATACAAGGCTAAAAACATAGTTGTAGATCCGGTTATGGTATCAAAAAGTGGCTATTTCTTACTTAAACCAGAAGCAGAAGAAGCTATAAGACAACTAATATCTATTGCAGACCTAGTAACACCCAATATACCTGAAACTGAGGTTTTAACAGGTATAAAAATTGAAAATGAAGCTGCTATGAAAGAGGCTGCTTTGCTAATAAAAGAAATGGGTGCAAAAAATGTACTTGTTAAAGGCGGCCATAGATGTAATGATGCTAATGACATCTTACTTTCTGATGACAGTTTTATAACGCTTGAAGGTTATAGAATAGATACAAAAAATACTCATGGAACAGGCTGTACCCTTTCTTCTGCCATAGCTTCTCATTTAGCTAAGGAACACAGCATACAGGAAGCTGTTTCATTATCAAAGCTATATATAACAAAAGCTATAGAAAACTCATTTTCTATAGGTCATGGTGTAGGTCCTGTAGGACATTTTATAGAAGTTTATAAGAAAGCTGGTGTGTCTTTTGAATAAAATTAAGAATTTACAGAAGGAAGGTAAAGTTATATGACAATAGATTATAGTCTATATCTCATAACAGATAGAAGTTTTTTAAAAGGTAGAAGCTTAAAAACTGTTGTAGAAGAAGCAATTCTTGGAGGAACTACTATTGTTCAAGTAAGAGAAAAAAATATCTCCACTAGAGAATTTTATAAAGTCGCAGTAGAAGTTAAAAAAGTAACTGATTACTATAAAGTTCCTTTAATTATAAATGACAGAATAGATATTGCTCAAGCTATTAATGCAGATGGAGTACATCTTGGACAAGATGATATGCCTTTATCTATAGCCAGAACTATTCTTGGCAACGATAAAATTATAGGTATATCTACTGGGACCCTTGAAGAAGCTATGGAAGCACAAAAAGGCGGTGCTGATTATTTAGGAATTGGTGCTATATTCTATACTGGAACTAAAAAAGATATTGATGTTCCTATAGGTATCCATGGATTGAAAAATATTCATGATAATATAAAAATTCCAGCCGTAGCTATCGGTGGCATCAATGAAACTAACTTCAGGGATGTACTAAATACTAATGTAGAAGGTATTGCTATTATATCAGCTATATTAGGTAAGGATGAAGTAAGGTCTGCCGCTAAAGCTCTAAAATTATAAAACCATCAAAAAAATTTACTCTTCTGTATTTTTTAAGTATGTCTATACAAATACAGAAGAGTAAATCATATTTCATAATATAGAAAAACTATATCTATGCAATTTTTTTTGATTTCTTAGAATTAATATCTTTAAAATAACTCCTAGTCTCAGAAACTATAACTCCACTTAACCCTATTAAAGCTATAAGATTTGGAATTGCCATAAGGCCATTTACAATATCAGCTATTGTCCATACTAATTCAAGTTTTAAGAACGCACCAATAGCTACTAAAAATATAAATATATATCTATAAGGCTTTATTCCTTTTACTCCAAATAAATATTCAGTACATCTTTCACCATAATAGTTCCATCCTAGTATAGTCGTAAATGCAAAGAAAATAAGTCCAACAGTTCCCACAAACTTACCTATTGCAGGTATAGGCAATCCTAATGAAAAAGCATAATTAGTCATGGCAGCACCTTTATATTCTGAACTCCATGCACCTGTAGATATCAGCACTAATCCAGTCATAGTACATATAACTATAGTATCAAAAAAAGTTCCTGTCATGGATATTAACCCCTGACGAACACAGGATTTTGTTTTAGCAGCAGCTGCTGCAATAGGAGCACTACCAAGACCTGACTCATTAGAAAAAACACCTCTTGCAATACCATTTTGTATAGCTTGTTTAACAGTGGCTCCTAAAAATCCTCCTGCTGCTGCAGCTGGAGTAAATGCACCTTTTATTACTAGCATTATTGAATGAGGAAGCATAGAAGCATTATAAATTAAAACTATTATAGATGTTAACACATAAAAAACAGCCATAAAAGGTACTATTAATTCTGATACCTTAGATATACTATTTATACCTCCAATAGTGACAAGTGCAACTAACACAGTTATTATAATTGATGTAATCACAATTGGAACGTTATATGATACATTTACAGATTGAGTTATAGAGTTAATCTGTGCAAATGTTCCTATACCAAAGAATGCTACACCAATGCCAAATAAAGCGAATAATTTTGCCAACCATTTTATACCTAGACCTCTTTCAATATAATACATAGGTCCACCTGACATCTGTCCATTTTTATCTGTAACCCTATATTTTATTGCTAATAACCCTTCTGCATATTTTGTTGCCATTCCAAAGAATGCAGCCATCCACATCCAAAATAAAGCACCAGGTCCACCAGCTTTAATAGCAGTAGCAACACCTACTATATTTCCTGTTCCTATAGTAGCCGCTAAAGCAGTACACAAAGCAGCAAAGCTTGTAACATCCCCTTCTCCGCTATCATCATTTTTATCTTTAACAAAAAGATATTTTAAAGCTAGTGGTAATTTAAATACCTGAAGTATTCCGAGACGTACAGTAAGATAAACGCCTGTTCCTACCAGTAATACTAATAAAGGTGGTCCCCAAATAAAAGAGTCCAATTGATTGAGTAAGTTAGTGATTTGTTCCATTTTATCCCTCCATATAAATTTAAAAATGTTATTCTTTAGAGACAGAAATGAGAAAAGATAAAATGATATCAGATAAGTAATATATCCGACTCATAATAAAAATATTATCTATCCCCTGTCCTTTTACCTGAGAGTTTCGCCTTTAGGCTTTCTCCTTCGGTGCTCATTAAAGAGTCTCTCCAGAGGCTCGTCCAACAACGGTCATCAACTATACTTAGAACCTGAAAGATTAACTTCTTCGGTGGATAATAAAAATCATCTCTCTCCCGTTATCTTCATTCGAACTACGAAGTTTATTCTAATATATTATCAATTGTAATGCAATATATACTGCAATATAATTTTTAAAACTTGAATCTAACACTTTACAACTTTAATATACTAAAGTATAATATCTATTGTAATTCTAATTTATAAGACGGAGGTACTAAGAATTAAAAAAAGACTGATATTATTGTCAATAGCTGTATTTGTGTTAGGAATTTTATTTTCAGGTTCTGGACAAACTAAACAAACTGGTGATAACTCTTAGAATGATATGAAACAAAAAGGTGAATTTGTTGTTGGATTGGATGACAGCTTTCCTCCAATGGGATTTAAAGATGATAAAGGTGAAATTATTAGTTTTCATATCGATCTTGCAAAAGAAACCGCAAAAAGAATGGAAGTTAAAGTTGTATTTAAACCAATTCAATGGGATGGTGTTTTAATTAGCTTAAACAATAAAGATATAGACGTAATTTGGAATGACTTAACGAAAAACTTCAGGGATTAACCCCCTAAAGGCTATACTAGGTTTACATACCTGGGCCTTTAGAGGAACACCTTTACTTCTACAGCTTTTCTTTGCCTATTTTGGATTACCTGCAATCTGTAGATAAAGGTTATTTTGAAGCTGCCAAGGAAACAGTAACAAGAGACTTTACCATTTACCCTTTTGTTTAGCAGCTATTACTTATCTTGTGTGAACTTCTTTAATAGTTTTTATATTTTAAAAACTTGAAAATAAATATTCTTTATATAAAGAATAATATTAATTTAACTTAACAAGTTCTATTATTTTTTACTTATAGAACTTGTTTTTTCTTTTCTTTTTTCATTTTTTGGGTCATCTATAAATTCTAAACACTCCTCAATTACATCCATTGTTATCTGAAAATTATCTTTTTCTTTCATTTTAGACCTCCTGTTTATATTATTATTTATTATTAATTACATTTCTGTAAAAATATAACTATAATATTATATCACATTTTTAACAATCAAACATTAATATACTGTGATAATTAAAAAAATTTTATTCAACCATTTTATTCTATAGACATTATTAACAATTTAGTAAATTTATATAGTTTCTGAGTATAATCTAAATTTTAACTGTAAAACACTATATAATTCTTAATAACACCTTAATTTACATGAATAAAATTTATTGTAATTTAAAAATAACTTTTTTGCGTTAGCTTTAATAATATATATATATATTCATATTTTTCAAAAATAGTGATAAAAATATAAGTTTTTAAGGAGTTGGATATATATGAAAGCTAATGCCGTTTTTGAAGGCGGAGGTATGAGAGGTATAGGTATAGTTGGAGCTTTAGCATATTTAGAAAATCAAGGCTATGAATGGCAACATATAGCTGGCACTTCTGTGGGTGCTGTAATAGCTTCACTATTAGCAGCAGGTTATACCTCTAAAGAAATGATGAACATATTATCAACTATGAATTTCAAAGATTTTCTAGATAAAGATGGGTTTCATCGCCTTCCTTTACTTGGTAAAGCCATAGGCTTCCTAGTGGATAAGGGACTATATTCTGGTGATTATTTTGAAGCTTGGATAGATAAACTTTTAAAAGCAAAAGGTATAAGTAAATTTAAAGATGTTACAGTAGATGGAAAATGCAGACTAAAAATAGTTGCTTCAGATATAACCAGAAGACGTACTTTTGTACTTCCCGATGATTTACCACAGTATGGAATAAAGCCTATGGAATTTTCAATTGTAAGAGCAGTAAGAATGAGCATAAGTATACCCTTCTATTTCAAACCTGTTCAATTTTTACATGCTCATGGTCTAAGCTATATAGTTGATGGCGCACTGTGCTGCAATTTTCCAATAAACATTTTTGATAGTGATAAGATTATTGACATACCAACCATTGGTTTTAAATTTGATTGTCCAGATATAAGTAATACTAGAATCGGGAAAACTGATCCAATCTCCTTTCTAATGGATATTGTAAATACTATATCTGCCGAAAAAAATAGAGAGTGGCTAAGAGAAGAAAATATTTCTAGAACTATATTAATTCCCACAGGAGATATTGCTCCCACAGATTTCAATATATCATCCGAAAAAATTTTAAGGCTTTTCAAGTCTGGCTATAAGAGTGCTTCTAAGTTTCATACTTCCTGGGACTTTAAGGAATATATAAATAAACATTGTCAGCATAAAATAACTGAAAAAGAGGCTAAAGAACTTTTCAGTTAAGGGGCTATATCAAAAATGAAAATTCATGAAAAACTTGCATAAAAACTCGGAATAATTCATACAAAAGCAGGATTTATTACTGAAATTAATTTTATTTTTAGTAATAAATCCTTTATTTTCCAAATAGCTAAAAAATATTTTACAAAAACTATTTTGAGGTAGCCCTAATATTATTATTTTTTGAATATAGTTCTACTATCTTAAGTATAACTTCAACAGCTTTTTCCATAGCAAATGTAGGTATATATTCATATCTTCCATGGAAGTTATGACCACCAGCAAATATATTTGGAGTTGGGAGTCCCATAAATGAAAGTCTTGCTCCATCAGTACCTCCTCTTATAGGTCGAACCTTTGGCACTACACCTACAGCTTCCATAGCTTGAAATGCAATATCAACAACAAATTTTACTGGTTCTATTTTTTCTTTCATGTTTCTATATTGCTCATTTATTTCTATAGTAATAGTATCCTCACCATATTTATGATTTAAAGTTTTAACGATATCCTTCATGAAGCTCTGTCTTTTTTGGAAAGCATCCATATTAAAATCTCTTATTATATAACCTAACTTAGTTTCTTCAACATCGCCATTTATAGAAACTAAATGATAAAAACCCTCATATGCTTCTGTATTATCCGGAGTTTCATTTTCTGGCAGCATTCCTATAAATTCATTTGCTATAAGCATAGAATTTATCATTTTATTTTTAGCATATCCTGGATGGACATTTCTACCTTTTACAATTATCTTAGCAGCTGCTGCATTAAAGTTTTCATATTCCAATTCTCCAATAGCTCCGCCATCCATGGTATACGCATAATCAGCATTAAATTTCTCCACATCAAAATGATCTGCTCCACGGCCTATTTCTTCATCTGGAGTAAATCCTATACGAATATCTCCATGTTTAATTTCAGGATGTTCAATTAAATATTGCATTGCTGCCATTATTTCAGCTACTCCCGCTTTATCATCTGCTCCAAGCAATGTTGTTCCATCAGTAGTTATTATAGTCTTTCCCACATAATCCTTTATTTCTGGGAAGTCCTTGGTACGTAAAACTATATTTTGTTCCTTATTTAAAACTATATCATTTCCATTATAGTTTTCTACCACCTGAGGATTAATATCCGTACCTGACATATCTGGACTTGTATCTATATGTGCTATAAAACCAACGGTAAGTAAAGCTTTATCAATATTTGATGGCAGTGTAGCCATAACATATCCATTCTTATCTAAAGATACATCCTTCATTCCCATTTCCCTTAACTCTTTTGTTAACTCCTCTGCAAGAACTAACTGTTTAGCTGTACTTGGAACTGTATTAGACTCCTCATCCGCTCTAGTATCAATTTTCACATACTTTAAAAATCTTTCAACAACCGTATACATACACAAAATCCTCCTATAATATTCTTTATGTAATATATGATTACTTAGTAAAAACTCATTACTAGTTATCTACAGATTATATCAATATTCATATTGCATTACAATTTCCCTAAAAAACTCAAATACACCACCATAACCCTTGATGTTCAGTGTAGGGTTACTTGGTGGAAACTTAAATTATACGTAGGGATATATTACCTATACTGAAGTCACATTTAAATATTTTTTAATTAGTCTTAGCGAAAATTTGAGAAAAATCTTAGAACTTTAGATATGTTTGAGCGCAGCGAGTTTATCAAAGTTCTTAGAGTTTTCTCAAATTAGAGCTTTAGACTAATAAAAAATATTTAACGTGACGAAGTATAGGTAATATATCCTGGAGTATAATTTAAGTTCCCACCTGTCTCCCTACACTACATCTCCAAAATTTCTCCATTGCTAAATAAATATAAATATTTATTTTTAATATTTTTTCCAGTTATCTTACTTAATGCCCTTGTATAATAATGTACTTGCAGTTCATATTTTTCTTTAATGCTTTCAATACTATCTACAAAGTCAGTTTTATAATCCACAAGCACTATTTCCTCATCTTCTTCAAAATAACAATCTATTATTCCTTGAAGAAGGATTTTTTCCTCTTTATAAATATCTTCTGGTAACTCTTTATACAGTTCTGTACTAGGTATTTCTACAAAAAAAGGAAACTCTCTATAAATCTTTTTAGAACTTTTCATTCTTTTTCCTAATGAGGATTGGAAAAACTTTAATATATAATCTGCTCTTATGACTTTAGACTCTGCTTCTGTTATAAATTCTCTGTTGACTAAGCTTTTAATCTGTTGCTGAATTTCTTCTGCAGAAGATGTTTTATATAAATCAATATGCTGCATAACAAAATGCATAATTGTACCTCTTTCAGCTGAAGACATAGTTTGCGATTTTTCAAGGAAAGAAGGCTTTTTCAAAACAGTTGAAGATTCTATAACTCTACTTTCTTCTATATCAACTAATGCAAATCTCCTTTTTATTTCAGATACTGAAAATTTTGCAGGTATACTACAGGACTCTTTATATTTATATTGCCAATTAAGCCTTCTATTTATTTCATCATAATATTTACTTGCATCTTTATTTAAGCTATAGTATTGTATTTCCTTCACAATATCTTCTTTTTCCTCATGATTCTCATTGATATTCTTAAAATTTTCTTTATTCCATAATTGTACAGTCCATTTTGAATCATCATGTGTTTCATTATTTAAAGATATACTACTATCTACATATTGCCTTATAAGTTTTCCGCATGGATGCCTTACTATTGCATATCCTATCCAATCTAGGTAACTTTTAGCATTTAATACAGCATATTCAGGTATCTTATTTTCTCTACACAATGAAACATTGCACCACTTTTCTGCAGTCTTCTCAATATCATTTACCATACCAGTTACTATAAGTTTTTCTTTTGCTCTGGTAAAAGCTACATAAAGAATTCTCATTTCTTCAGATAAAGTTTCAACTTTTAGTTTTTTTCTAATTACTTGCTTAGCTATAGTGCTGTAAGATACCCTTCTATCTATATTTACATAATCAGGTCCAAGTCCTAATTCTCCATGAAAAAGTATATTTCTATTCATATCCATAAGATTGAAATTTTTTCCGCACCCTGAAACTATAACTACCGGGAACTCTAAGCCTTTACTTTTATGTATACTCACAATTCTTACTACATCTTCATTCTCTCCCAATATCTTAGCACTTCCCATATCTCCGCTGCTGTTTCTAAGTTTGTTTATGAAATTTATAAAATTAAATAAACCTTTATAACTGCTTCTCTCAAACTGCTTAGCTCTTTCAAATAGAACTCTTAAATTTGCCTGTCTTTGCTTTCCTCCTGGCATAGCTCCCACAAATCCATAGTATCCCGTTTCTGTGTATAAATACCATATAAATTCATCTATAGGCATATACAAAACCTTGTTTCTCCATTCATTCAATTTTTCCATAAACTTTACTATTTTATTTTTTAATTCTTCACTTATATGGTTTATATTATATTTTTTCTCTGATGGTATATCCTTTCTTTTTGTACTAATTTGTTCTGTTGTTTCAATGCCAATAGTACAGTCAAAGGCTTCAATATTTTCTTTATCAGAGTTATGTTGCGTTTGGAATATATATTTTAAAGAATCATAAAAAGGTACATCTTTATTAATTATTCGAATATCTATAAGCTCCTCTGGTGAGAGGGCTTCTATTGGTGAACGCAGTACTGCTATAAGAGGGATATCCTGCATTTGGTTATCTATAATCTGAAGCAATGCCATTATAGTCTTTATTTCTGTAGTTTCAAAATAACCAGAGGATATATCCGCAAACACGGGTATCCTCCCCTTTGTTAGTTCTTCCACAAAGGTAGGTGCCCAGTTGGCTGTAGCACGCATAAGAATTACTATATCCTTATAACTTATAGGTCTATACCCGTTTATATTCTTATCAAATACACTAAACCTTTCTCCATTTTCACCGTTAACAAGTTCCTTTATTTTTTTTACTACTAACCTACCTTCTATCTGTATGTTATCTGGTGCTTCCTCTTCAATACTATCCTCTAGTTCATCGCTATCCGTTCCATTTGATTCAAAATTTTCTTTGCTTTTTTTATCTATTAAATGTAATTCTATGTTATCCTTAAGTCTACTATGAAAATCTGGATACTTTGCTCCACTTATTATAGCTTCTTCCTCATCATACTCTAACTCACCTATATTCTTAGACATTATTTGCTTAAAAATATAGTTAATACCACTTATTATTTCTGGTCTACTTCTAAAGTTTTTAAATAATTTTATTTTTCTATTGCTATTTCCCTTTTCTTTAGAGTAGCTATTGTACTTATGTAAAAATAGTTCAGGCTTAGCTTGCCTAAATCTATATATACTTTGCTTAACATCCCCTACCATAAAGGTATTAGGAGTATCATTTTTCATTGACACCATATTCATTATTACTTCTTGAACTTCATTACTATCCTGATATTCATCTATTAAAACTTCATCAAACTTTCTCCTATACTCTAAAGCAGCCTCTGATGGAACAATATTACCATCTTTATCATAACTAGTTAGTATACTTAAACAAAAATGTTCAATGTCACTAAAATCTACTACCCCTCTTTCTCTTTTTTTTGTTTCATATATTCTATCAAAGCTAATCACAAGTTCTGCTAGACATTTCATCATAGGATATAACTGGGTTAAATGTTTTCCTGCTGAATCTATATCCATAAATATATCATCTCTTATTTCTGCCAGCTTCCCCTTAACCTCATCTCTTATCTTTTTAGATTTTTCCTTTGCGTATTTATCTGCATCCTTATTTCTCTTAACAGGAAGCTTTTCAAAATCTAATTTTAATAAGGTTTCTTTTAATATTTCCCAAGAACTGCTGCTAAGTATTAGACATATTTTGTCTAAGTCTCTTTTAAACGGATCTAAATAATAATCTATACCCTCTGCATTTTCTACTATATTTATAGCTTTCTCCATTTTATCTTTGCATCCGTGAAGCTCCATCTTAATATAATCTGTAAGTATATCAGCCCATAAAGATTTTCCTATATCAAAATCTTCCCGTAAATTAAATCTCTCAGCCACTTCATAAAGCCACTTTTCTGGCCAAGGTGAACTTTTAGCAAACTCATACAAGCTTAATACTAAATTTTGAAGTTTAAAATCACTTTTGCCTCCATAGGAATCTATCAATCTTAAAAAATCCACATTTTCAATTTCTTCATATTTCTCTTCAAAAAGGTCCTCAATTGCTTCCTGCTTTAGTAATATAGCTTCCGTGTTATCACATACTCTAAAATTAGGATCTAAATCTATCAGATGAAAATTGTTTTTTATAACCTGAAGACAAAAGGAATGTATGGTCATTATATTGGATTGATTAAGCAGTGTAAGTTGTCTTTGAAGTTTTTTTGACTCAGGGGTTGCTTCTAGCTGTTTTGATATAGCATCTCCTATTCTCTCTCTCATTTCTGAGGCAGCAGCATTAGTAAAAGTAACTACTAGCAGATTATCTATATCAATACTCTCTTCTTCATCTAATACCCTTTGTATAATTCTTTCCACAAGCACTGCAGTTTTTCCAGCACCAGCACCCGCTGCCACCAACAAGTTACAGTTTCTTGTAAATATAGCCTCTTTCTGTTCATCTGTCCATTTTGTACTCATATTCATCACCCAAATATATTTTATCATAAATGAACAACTGCATAAGCATGCTTATGCAGTTGTTAACAAACAATTTTATTTTTTCCCGTATTTTTTGCCTTATATAAATTAATATCTGCTTCTCTAATGAGTTGCTCTAAATCTTTGTTATCATCTGGTGCTACACTAATTCCCATAGACACAGTTATATTAAATTTACTGTTCCTATACTGAATTGTTGTTTCTTCTATTAGTTTCCTTATGGATTCCATTCTACAGTATACATCCTTAATATTTTTAATTCCATACATGTAAACAATTATTTCTTCTCCACCATACCTTGCTACAATGTCTTCTTTTCTTAAGTTATCTCTTATAATTTTACTAACTTTTCTTAATACCACGTCTCCATATTGGTGCCCAAAAGTATCATTACAATTCTTAAAGTTATCAATATCTATCATAACTATAGCAAAAGGCTCTTCATCACATCTGCATTTTTTTTCCATAATTGAAAAGAAATATTTTCTATTAAACAACCCTGTAAGACTGTCTCTATTGGATGTCTCTCTTATTTGATTATAAAGTC
This sequence comes from Clostridium sp. DJ247, assembly GCF_014231265.1. Taxonomy (NCBI): domain Bacteria; kingdom Bacillati; phylum Bacillota; class Clostridia; order Eubacteriales; family Clostridiaceae; genus Clostridium; species Clostridium sp. DJ247. Next base: position 60,068 of record NZ_JABAIW010000023.1, read on the forward strand.
TATTGTTTTCTAGACAAATAGCTAATTGATTGCTAAGAGCTGTTAGTAGTTGCGTATGATGTTCACTTAAATAATTATATATATTATGTTCTACTATTACTACTCCTAGAATGTTATTTTTAAGATATATAGGCATTAGTATGGAAGAATGAATTTCAACTTTATCTTCCTTACTAATGTTGTGTAAAGAATTTATCAAGCATGTGTTCAAACTAAAATCTTTTTTATTATTATAATCTTGTATCATATAATGATGTTCTGTATTGCTAAGATTTGTACACTGTAACTTTAGTTTCCTATTTTCTAAAATATACACACTTGAATAAGTTACACCTAATATACCTATCATCATATCGTTTATCATGGAAACTATTTCGCTGCTTCCAAGACATTTATTTATATATTCGCTAATTTCTACTATAAGTGATAGCATGTCTAATTTCTTATCAAGTTCAATTATCTTTCTACTCTGTTTTTGCATGGTTTCTTCTGCCATTTTCTGATAACTCTCATAATCACTTTTAAGTTGATTATATCTATCAATTAACGATATCATATATATCTCCTCTATTCATTAGACTACTACTTTTTAATAAAATTATATTCTATGAAACTAAAATTATAGCTGTGAGTATAGAATATAATATTTTTTTATATACTACCTAATTAAGATAAAAAGTATTCTTATAGAATATGAACACCTTTTATATAACTTAACATATTGTATACGTTAAATCACTTATACAAAAAATAATATTCTATTAAATAGAGTTAACTATCAACGAATATTTGTTAAAATAATTATGTAATAATATTAATACCCAATACTTTTATTTACATTTCTATTTTAATCCATTTTTTTTAAATTTTCAATTAAACTTTTATAGTTATCTACTAAATTAGTAGATAACTTGATACAAATTAATATCCCCCACATTCTTTTTACATTAATCTATATGTGAAGGATCTTTTATTTATATCTTAATTATTAAATTTTTTCCACATTATTAGAAAAGAAACCGCAGCACAAACTCCAAGTATAGGCATCTTCCTCTTGCTTATTTCAGTTTTTACTCTTTTTACAGCCTTTCCCCATATAGGAATCATAATCGCTCCCATGACTGCACAGGTTGACGGGCTCAAGTAGTTATCTGGAATATGCATAAACTTTCCCCCTAATAAATTACATTGTTAAATTCTATTTTGTTTCAATTTCAGAATTATTTAGTGTTAACTAATATTATAATACTATAAAAATCATAACTAGTTAAGATATACTTTGATAAAATTAAATTAAAGGTACTACATATATCCATTGATTTAATCTAACTATAAATAAAAAATTTTAACAATAAAACAACCTATTTAATATACTACTTATATTTTCGCAATATATCAAACAGGTTGGTAGATATAATAAATTCTTACAAAATTGAAATCTTGTACAAATCGCTTATATTTATTCTGTTTATGGAAGATATCATATTTATTTTACTATTGTTTATGTATACATGTACTCTCTTGTTAGTGGGGTATTAAATCCTGGCTTTTTCCTCTCTTTTCCTAATAGTACTTGATATACTGATATAAATCCAGCCTCAAAGTTAACAGCACACCCTGCCATATAAAGTATCCAGGTTCTATAGATTTTTTCCGTAGTTGCTTGTATAGCTTTATCCTTATTAGCCTGAAGATTAACGACCCAATGTTTTAAAGTCTTATAGTAATGTTCCCTCAAAGTCTCCACATCATATATTTCAAATTTTGAATCTTCCATTACATCTAATACACCACTTATATTATGCAATTCTCCTCCTGGGAAAATATACTTTTCTATAAATTCACTTTCTTCTTTAGATACCTTAGCGTTCTTTTTGCAAGTTATTCCATGATTTAAAAATAATCCATTATCCTTCAATAACCTATTCATAATTTCAAAGTATGTTGGCAAGTTTTTAATACCAACATGTTCAAACATACCTATACTTACAATCTTGTCAAACATATTTTTCCCTTGAATATCTCTGTAATCTTTTAATTCAACAAAACATTTTCCTTCTAAATTTTCAATCTTAATTCTTTCTTTTGCGTAATTATATTGCTGCTCACTAATAGTTATCCCATGAGCTTCTACACCATAGTGCTTAGCCGCCCATATAATCATACTTCCCCATCCGCAACCTACATCTAGGAGTTTTTCTCCTGATTTAAGTCTTAGTTTTTTACATATATGATCTAGTTTATTTTCCTGGGCTTTTGTTATACTATCCTCTTGATTTTTAAAATACGCACAAGAATAAACCATTGAAGGTCCTAAAAATAAATTATAGAACTCATTAGATATGTCATAGTGATATGCAATATTTTCTTTATCTTTTTCTTTAGTATGCATACCTAAACTTGATAAAGAAGTACTTTTTAAAAGTAAAGTAATTTTGTCTTTTGCGGAAATTTCAACATTTGAAAATTCATCTTTAAGCTTTAGTGCTGAGAATATATCTCCTTCTATATCAAAAGTCTTATCCATAAAAGCTTCCGCAAAATTCATACTGTTAGGGTTAATTAATATTTTCCTAAAAACATCTTTATCAAGAAATTTCAATACAAATTTTGGAGTTTCTGTATATACTATTTTTTGTCCATTCCAAAATTCTAAATTAAAATTTTTTGTAGTCTGTCCAAATATACGTTCTACAACTTCTATAAGTTCTTGATCTTTAACATGTTTTTTATCTGATATACTCATAACTAACCTCCATATATAATATAAATATATTACATCAATATATTTAAATATAGTTTCATACTCAACTATAATTATAATACAAATTAGTTTCTCAATCAACTTTACTATTGTTAATATAAGGATTATTATGAACATATTTAAAGTTTACAATACAATATTCCATGCATATTCTAACTTAAATATATATTATTCAATTTAATATATATTTATATAAAACTAATTTTATACATAAAATTTATTAATTTAGTTTCATTTGCAACATATTATACAAAAAATAATGTTATATATCCTTGTAAATAAGCACATATAAGATTATTTTTTGTTGTAGCAAATGCTACTTATTACAACTATGTTTAGTTAAATTAAAGAATGTTTTCCTCAATAGTATAAATAAAATTTCTCTTTCTTCTTCTGTAAGCCCTCTTGTCATTATATCATTCCATTCATTGTGGGCATCTATTATATGAGATTTTATGTTCATAGCTTTCTCTGTAAGATATACCTTGTATGCTCTTCTATCTTTTTCATCTGAATATCTCTGGATATATCCTTCTTGTTCTAATTTAAGCAAGGCTCTTGTCATAGTTGCCTTATCAGCTCTTATAGATGTGGCTAATTCTTCCTGGCTTACTCCATCTTTTTCATATAACTTAGTTAAAATTGATATATAAGGACCGTCTCCCATATTAATGTCCTTCAATTTTTCAAAAATAAAACTTTTACTATATTTATGTATTGCACCAATCCAAGTGGCAACTCCTATTTCATTTATCAACCAATTCACCTCTCATTAATTAATACACAGTAAAAACATTATTATGTTGTTTCTATTAAGAAAACGTATTTATTATAAATTATTTCAAGAAGAGTTACAACTAGTTTACTTCATTAATTTAACCTGTGAAATTACTCTTTTGCTTTCAATTTTATCCGATGACTACCCACTCTAATACTCCCATCTTTAAGAGTACCATTAAAAAGAATAAATAAAACTTCTTATGTTTATAATATATTTACAAATTTATAGGAAAAGTTATAGTATTGTATACCAGCCTTTTCAATTAAAATATATAATTCTCTAAGTTTAAGGAGATGGTCAATATATTAAATGATAAAGTAATAAAAAATTTAATTATTATTACTCTGATTCTTCTATGCGTACTTCTCATTAATAAATTCTATTTCATTCATAAGCTTATTAAAATAATTCTTAAATCATTTATTGTGCCTTTACTAATATCAACTTTTTTTTACTATTTACTGAAGCCTTTGAACCATATCTTTGAAAAAAAAGGATTAAAGTCAGGAGTTTCTGCTCTCTTAACTTTAACTATTAGCATATTTATATTATGTGGAGTATCCTATCATTTTGGTATATATATTAAGAAACAATTTCATGGGATAACAAAACAATTGACTAATATCATTGAAAACACTGATTCAATAAGAGGTCTGCTAGGTAATTTAAATAATTATATAAACATAAATAAAATTCATAAATCTTTAACAGCTGCAGCCCAAAGTTATCTTAATGACATTAGTCATAGTTTTTTACTTATAGTAAACTACATAATGAATACAGTATCTAAAATATTTTTAATAATTGTAATTTTATTCTACCTACTAAAGGATCACGGTAAACTTACAGATAGAATTTTATTTATAATTCCTAAGAAATATAAAGATGTTTCACGTATCATAATTTCAGATAGTAATAAAGTTTTAAGCTCTTATGTTACTGGACAGTCAAAGGTAGCTCTATGTTTAGCAATTATGATATTTATAGGCTATAAAATTATAGATATGCCCAATGCATTGTTTTTGTCTTCCATAACATTTATTTTAGCCTTTATTCCTTTTGTTGGCTTTCTTATATCTATGATTTTTCCTGTGATTATAACTCTAACTATTGGACTTTATGCTGTATTAAAGCTAGCAATTGTATTTTTAGTGGTACAGACTTTAAAAGGCAGGGTTGTTGTACCTACAATTATGGCTGATGCTATGAAAATTCATCCTTTAACAGATATATTTTTAGTAATAGGTGCTGTTGCCTTAGGTGGACCCATAGCTGCTTTTACTATAGTTCCTATTTATGCAATTTGTAAAGTTATTTTCAAAAACTTATATAAATGTTATAACTACAATGAAGACTAATATGAATTATAATTATGTAAGCAGCAAAAGATATGTAATTTTTTGTGCTGTTATTATATCTAAGAAAAGCATATAGACTTACTATGATATATTTTTTATTTTATATAAAACAGTAATTTATATATATCTATATGCTTTTTAATCAAACTATGAAAACAACTATAAATCTAACTTCTTTTCCATAATATAAGAGGTTCCAATAAACAAAGCTATAAACAGTATAATTTCAAAAATAACTGTTGCAATATTAACTGGTAGAAATGATACGGATGAGTCTACTAAAGTATTAAAACTTGAATGAACCATTGGTAAAAATATTTTTATTTCAAAGTTTTGTGGAAAAATAGTTCTTATCATTTCAGCAATTTTACCTATACCTAATGATATAATTACAAATATTACAAAGGAACCAAACTTACCCATTTTTCTTTTTTTAATGGCAAATTTGCTTAAAGTTATAGAAAAATAAATAGTTAAAATAAACTGTGCATATTCAAAAATAGTACTTACAAATAGAAAAAGATATGCACTAGGATTAATACTTTTAAAGAGATCCATAAAGTTGGTTTCATTATTTAGCACTATATGAAAATTTATCATGGTAAAAACTATTGATATTATACCTATTACCGCAGCTTGAATAAGTGCTGTTAACATTTTTGATGTTAATATAGAGCTGCCTGATTGAGGAAGAGTAAAAATTAAACTTCCTGTATCTTCATACATATCCCTACTAAATACTTTTATATTCCAAATCAGTACGAATATCATAGCTGCAAATCCTATTAGACATGAAAGAGTAAATACAGCTTCTTTTGGCCATACATTTATTCTTGTAAACAATAATAGATTTGTAATTAGTATTATACTAGCTATAATAGCAAAGTCCTTATAATAACTTTTAAGTTCATACTTTATTAAATTAAACATTATTTAAATACCTCCCTGTATAACTCATCTATAGACATACCTCTTTCAGTTCTCAACTCCTCAGCATTTCCTTCAAGAACTATATTTCCATCAGATATAAATGCAACATCGTCAAATAGTCTTTCTATATCACTTACTAGATGTGTTGTTATAATCATAGAACTTTCTTCATTATAATTATTTAATATAGCATCTAGAATCTTTTCTCTAGTAGTTGGATCTACACCTCCTAGCGGCTCATCCAGTATATATAGCTTTGCTTTTCTTGATAACACCAGTGTTAGATGCAGCTTTTCTGTCATTCCTTTAGATAAAGAAGTAACCTTACTATTTTCATCTAAATTCATAAATGCTAATAGCTCTTTTGCTTTGTTTTCATCAAAATCTTCATAAAAATCTTTAAAAAACTGAACAGCATCTTTAATCTTCATCCATTTTAGTAAATAGTTTTTATCTGGAAGATATGCTACTATTGATTTTGTATAAACTCCAGGTGTATGGTTATCAATTAATATTTCCCCACTACTCTGTCTTAGAATTCCTGCTGCAATTTTTAAAAAGGTTGTTTTTCCACTACCATTAGGACCAAGTATCCCAACTATCCTTCCTTTTTTAATTTCTATACTAATTCCTTTTAGAGCTTTTTTGTTTCCAAAACCTTTTTCTAGATTCAAAGTTTTTAATATAGCTTCCACTTATATTCCTCCTTTTAATTTATCTTGAATAACTTTAATAATTTCTTCTCCTGTAAAACCTAAATTTAACATTCCTTCTATAAAGTTATTCAAAATTTCTTTAGACATATCTTTTTTTAATTCTGAAATCATGGTATCTTCCTCCTTTATAAAGGTTCCCATACCTCTTTGAGTATAGGTTATACCTTGTCGCTCCAGTTCTTGGTATGTCCTTTGTAGTGTATTTGGATTTACTTGAAGTTCTGAAGCCAGTTCTCTTACAGATGGAAGTTTATCTCCTATTTTTAGCTTTCCTGTTACTATATCTCTTTTTATCAAATTCATTATTTGTAGATAAATGGGAACCTTAGGATCAAATTTTATTGTCATTATTCCACCTCCTTAATATATCACAGTCATAGTGTACTATTTACATAGTACACTATGACTGTGATATTGTCAATAATTAGCTGTTATTTTTCATTATAATTTTCCTTTTTATAACTGCATGTATTTTTCACATCTTCTTATAAAATATTAATAATACATGTCAATTTAGTTAAATTTATACTTTAAATAATATTGATTTTTTCTGTATTAAGAAATATAGTTCCTCTAGATATAGCTACAAGAAAAAGTGGAACAAAAGAAGGATTTTCACAAAGAGAACTTTTTGGCAAAACTATTGGAATTGTAGGAACTGGAGCAATTGGAATGAAGGTTGCCCAAATTGCAAAGGCTTTTGGTTGTAAAGTATTGGCATATAGCAGAACAAAAAAAGAAGCTGCATCTGAACTAGGAATTGCATATGTAACTAAGGTAACCCACAAAATCTTGTTTCTTTATAGGGTTCTTAGGTGGAAACTTAACTTATACGTAAGTATATATTACCAATGTTGAAGTCACATTTAAATATTTTTAATTAGTCTTAGCGAAAATTTGAAAAAAGCCTTAGAACTTTAGATATGTCTGAGGTACGAGTTTATCAAAGTTCTTTTATATCATTATGAAACTCCTCTTCCTTATAGTCAGAGGAGTACTCACAGAGTAAGCGACCATATCAAAATCACAGATTTTGGCTCTCTGCTTAAATTTGAGCTTTAGACTAATTAAAATATTTAACGTGACGAAACATGGTAATATATACGGTGGTATAAGTTAAATTTCGGGCATGGTTATCTATATTTGCTTAAGTAAGTTTGCCATTTCAATTGCAGTAACAGCAGCATCATATCCTTTGTTTCCTGCTTTTGTTCCTGCTCTTTCAATAGCTTGTTCAATGGTGTCTGTAGTTAACACACCAAAAATTACTGGAACCCCTGTATCTAAAGACACGCTGGCAATTCCTTTAGATACCTCAGCAGAAACATAATCAAAATGAGGTGTTGATCCTTTTATAACGGCTCCAAGACATATTACTCCATCATACTTTTTTGATGTGGCTAATTTTTTTGCAACAAGAGGTATTTCAAAAGCTCCTGGTACCCATGTTATTTCTATATTTTCTTCCTCAACACCATGGCGTTTCAAAGCGTCAATAGCTCCTGATAATAGCTTTCCTCCTATAAATTCATTAAATCTTCCTACTATAATTCCAAATTTTAAACCTTGTGCTACTAAATTTCCTTCATAAGTTTTCATAATTATTTTTCCTCCTTAAAATTTAATATATGACCTAATTTTTGTTTTTTAGTTTTCAAATATTGTTCGTTTCTTTCGTTGTGATTCATTTGAATTGGTATTCTATCTATAACCTCTATTCCATATTCTGAAAGTGCTGAAATTTTATTTGGGTTATTAGTCATTAATTTTATGTTTTTTATACCTAAATCAGAAAGTATTTGTGCACTTATTCTATAGTCTCTAATATCAGCTGGAAACCCTAAAGCTAAGTTTGCTTCAACTGTATCCATTCCCTGATCTTGAAGTGCATAGGCTTTCAGTTTATTAATAAGTCCTATCCCCCTACCTTCTTGTCTCATGTATAATAATACTCCTCTGCCTTCTTCTTCAATTCTTCTCATGGCAGCTGCATATTGATCTCCGCAGTCACATCTTAAAGATCCAAAAGCATCTCCTGTAAGACACTCTGAATGAACTCTAACTAACACCGGTTCTTCTCCTGAAATATCGCCCTTTACAAGTACTACATGATGTTCGCCATTAAGAGCATTTTCATATCCAATTATTTTAAACTCTCCATATTTTGTTGGCATTTTAGCTTCAGTTACTTTCTTTACAAAAGCTTCATTTTTTCTTATATATTCAATTAAATCTGAAATAGTTATGATCTTTAAATTATGTTTTTTAACATAATCCATAAGGTCTGGAGTTCTTGCCATAGTTCCATCTTCATTCATTATTTCGCAAATAACTCCTGCTGGATAAAGCCCTGCAAGCTTAGCTAAATCTACGGCTGCTTCTGTATGTCCGTCTCTTTTTAAAACTCCACCTTCTCTGGCTTCTAATGGAAAAACGTGTCCTGGTCTCCTAAAATCAGTTTCACAGGCGCTTGGATCTAAAACCTTGCGTATAGTATCAGCCCTTTCAAAGGCAGATATTCCAGTTGTAGTTTCAACAGCATCAATGGATACTGTAAAGGCAGTTTGATGATTGTCTGTATTTTCTTTTACCATAGGAAGAATGTTTAATTCCCTTAATCTTTCTCCTGCTATTGGCATACATATTAATCCACGACCATAGGTTGCCATAAAGTTTATTGAATCAGGAGTTACTTTTTCTGCAGCCATTAGCAGATCCCCTTCATTTTCTCTATCTTCATTATCTACCACAACAACGATCTTTCCTTCTTTAATATCTTCAATAGCCTCTTCTATACTATTAAATTTATACATCTCTATTCCTCCATTCATAAATTAAATTTTCCAATTACACAAAACCATGCTCACTTAGAAAGTTTAAATCTATCTTAGATTTTGCAGTTTCTTCAGCTCTTGCTGATAACAATTTTTCAACATATTTACCTAACATATCACACTCCAAGTTAACTTCACAACCTACTTTTTTCTTTAGTAAAGTAGTAACTTCCTTGGTATGTGGAATAATAGATACTTTGAAAACTTTGTTATTAACATAAGCTACTGTCAAACTTACTCCATCAATGGCTATAGAACCTTTTTCAACAATATACTTTAGAATATCTTGGGAAGCTTCAATAGTAATCCATACTGCGTTATCCTCATTTTCAAAGTTTATTATTGTACCTGTGCCATCTATATGTCCACTTACTATATGTCCTCCTAATCTATCCCCTAGTTTTAAAGCTCTTTCTAAGTTAATTTCATCTCCAGAAGATAATTCTTTTAGATTGCTTCTTCTCATAGTTTCAGCCATTACATCTACAGTAAAACAACCTGTTCCAAACTCTGTTACTGTAAGGCATACCCCATTAGTACTGATACTATCTCCAAGATTTACTTCCTCCAGTACCTTACTAGCTTTAATAGTTATTTTTGCTGATTTTGTAGATTTTAAAACTGATTGAACTTTTCCTATTTCCTCTACTAATCCAGTAAACATTAGGAATTAATCCTCCTTCTTTATATAACCTTCTATCATAATGTCATCTTCAAACCTTTGTATTTCAATGTGTTTAACTTCAATTGCTTCGCTCATAGTTTCCTTACCAGTACCACCAACTGGAGTTTTAGCTTGATTTCCTCCAATAATTTTAGGTGCAATAAATGCAGTAACCTTATCAACTATGCCCTGACTGATTGCTGAGTAGTTTAATTCACTTCCACCTTCTAATAGTATGCTATCTATTTTTCTTTCTCCTAATTCTTTCATAAGATAACTTAAGTTAACTTGATAGTTCTTAAGTGGAGTTATAATTATTTCTGCTCCTTTATCTGCTAAAGCTTTTAACTTATTATGATCAGCTCTTTCCGTAGTTGCAATTATTGTCTTTGCCTTAGACTGAACATTAAGAACCTTTGCTTCAAGAGGAGTTCTTGCACTGCTATCCACTATAATTCTAGCAGCGTCGCTTCCTTCAATATTTTCCAGTCTTGTTGTAAGTTCTGGATCATCTGCTAGTACTGTTCCTATTCCAACCATTATTCCTGCTACCCTATGTCTTAATTGATGTACATATTTTCTTGAAAGTTCATTAGTAATCCATTTAGAATGTCCAGTGTATGAGGCTATCTTACCATCTAAAGTCATGGCTGTTTTCATAATACAAAATGGTGTTTTTGTTGTAATATATTTTAAGAATATTTCATTTAATTTTTTTCCTTCTTCCTCTAATACTCCAGTAACTACTTCAATATGGTTATCTTCGAGAATCTGTATTCCCTTCCCTGCCACTAGTGGATTAGGATCTTTTAATCCTATTACAACTTTTTTTATTTTCTTTTTCACTATGGCATTTGCACAGGGTGGTGTTTTACCAAAATGCGAACATGGTTCTAAAGTTACATACATGGTTGCACCTTCTACATCTTCAATTGCGTTATTGAAAGCATTAATCTCCGCATGGTGATTTCCATAGGACATATGATATCCTTCTCCAATAATCCTGTCATTTTTTACTATTACTGCCCCAACTAAAGGATTAGGATTTGTATATCCTGCTCCCTTTTTGGCCAACTCTAACGCTCGTTTCATGTATTTAATATCCATATTACCACCTCGAATATGTATAGACTTATAATCATTAATAAAATAAAAACGCCCTAAAAAATTCAGGGCGTTAAACTAACTAAATAACTAAGTATTATGAGCTATAATTATAACATTTAAAATTATATGTATATCTATACAAATAAAAATGGTTATAACTCATCAATCTTCTTCTATCCAGACTTTACTGTCGGCCTCGGAGTTTCACCGAATCATACCTTACGGCTCGCGGGCTATACCGCCGGTGGGGATTTCCACCCCGCCCTGAAGACTTGTTTATTAACTTTTACATCTTTAATAATATAACTAGTGATATATAAAGTCAATATTAATTATAAATTTATTTTAATAATCTACACAGGAACTTTATCCAAATGTTTTAAACACCTAAGCATTGTTGCACCATATTTAACTCTTTTCCATTCTTAGAATATGTATCTTACCTAAATAAAGTGAAGCTTGAATCATATCGAGTTTTAATTCAACCTGATTCTTATCTAAATAAAAAAATCACTGAGATTATACTCAGTGATTTTCATTTGTGTACCTAGCAGCGACCTACTCTCCCACAGGGCCTCCCCTGCAGTACCATCGGCACTGTGAAGCTTAACCGTCGTGTTC